>CAYXFJ010000072.1:0-5856 GCA_964464265.1 uncultured bacterium | reverse complement strand
TTGAAGAATGGCATCGGACGTGGCTGTCCAGCCGAAACGGTCTGTCTCCATCATTCTCGGGGCTGTGAACGTCCTGGCATTGTCATAGGACGCCACCCAGTAACTCCCGACTGGCCCCACATGCCTGCCCGATGAATCGTATCTGGACTGAAAAAAATTGACGAGAACCCTTCCATCCTTGAGTACACTGACCGAGGGATCGCGGCAGTCCAGATGAGATTCCACGATCGTGTAAGGTTCAGTCCAGCTTCCGCCTGTGGAGCGGCACAGCCGGATCCTGCCTTCCGGAGAAACATGGCCTTTTCCTTCCCTGAAAACGACCACATTTTCTCCTGTTTTCAACCGGGCTATACCGGGAAAAGCGACATGCTGTCTCGAGGAATAGAGGGTTATCAGCCTGTCGTCCTCCAGATCCCCGATTTGCGTACAGGTGAGGACCGCTCCCAGCACAGCCATAAGAAGTGTGCGTTTCAGCATTTTCAAACTCCTTTTATTTTTTTGACCTGTCATGCAACCTTTTTACGTTTTTTTAAGTCTATATATATGTAGGGAAAAGAAGAAAGGAACCTTTTTGATGCAATCCAATGTATTGACCGTTATTTTAGTACTGGCTTTAATGGCATGGGGCGCACCGATCGGCTGGTTCATCAGACGTAACAAAAGATCTCATCCGTAAAGCATTCTTTTACAGCCTGCCTACTCTTCCCCCGTACGCCGGGAAAGCCTGAAGATTTCCACCAGCACATAACCGACAAAAAATATCAAGAGACCCACTATTACGGCAAGAACGAGCACAATGCCGATCATGCTGAAAAAATCCTGCCTGGCTGAATACCGTTTCTGGCGGACGATCCCCATGATCACCGTATCGTACAGCAATTTCCCCGCAAAAATGATAAAGAGCACCACTCCCAGTACGACCCTGCCCATTTCCATCGGACCGCTCATCGCGTTCCGCATGGGCCAGAGAAGCCAGATCACCAGTCCCCATTTTACGATTTCAAGAACAATGGACAACCCATCCCGGTTTTTGTTTTTTTTCGCTGCGTCCATAATAGATCCGTGATTATTGCAACAGGGATTCAAGCTGTTTCGGCAACCCTGTCCAGGGAAACTGCTCTTTGATCCTTTTCACCATCCCGGCAGCTTCCCTGTTTTTCCCGTGCATCAGCTCGTAAAAAGCGCGGTCTATCCATACCCTTATCAGGAGGGAACAGAGAGCGTCCGCATACTTGTCCCTTCGCTCGGGGATGGAAAGGGCGCTGCCAGTCTTCAATGGGACATAGTCCTGTGACCGTACAACTCTATAGAAAAAAAGATCCGGTATCAGACTCAAGCCCTGAGACAGGTAAAGCTCCTTCTTACTGAATTCATTGTAAACCAGTTCCGGTCCAATAAAAACATCGCTTCTTTGAGAATGGATTTCGATCATCCGGGCTATCATTCTCCGGTAGGCATTTTCCAGAAACGCTGTATTGTAAGGTTTTCCCTTTTCAAAGGGAGCGAGAGCTCCGAGGAAGGCTTCTTTTTCCTTCTGGATCCCATCGAGGATGCTCGAGGAACGGTTTTCAAGCTGGTCGAAATACCATGACCTTCTGAGAAGCTCCTTATCCACTATAATGATATCTTCGCGGAGATGCTCCACCAGCTGAAAATAGCATGCAGGAGATACTAGATAATCCCATTGATAACTTAAGAGAAAAGCACTGTCCGGCAGTGCAGAGAGGGAAGCCCGGGTATAGTCTCCATAGAGTGTAAGAGGCCCCCTGTCGGCGACGGTCCGGTTTTTCACTGCTGCATATCCCATGGATCCCAGAACCGCAAGCCACAGGGCAATACGCAAAAATTGCTTTTTCCCGTTCAGCCATGAAGCGATCCGGGCAATACCCGTTGTTATCCAGATTCCCATCACACAATAGGCAAGCAAAAAATAGGCATCCAGATCATGTATATCGTAATTAACAGCATAGGCAACTGTGAACAGAAAACCGGTGATCAGCGCTGCCTGCTTCCACCCGAGAAGGGTGAAAGACGCGAAAAATCCGATCGCGGCCAGAACCAGGCCAGGCCATCCGAATTCCTGCGGCAAATGCCGGATGAATACATTTAAATTCCTGTAAACCGCATCCGATGAGGCGAACATCCAGACCTGGTACTGTTTTCCTGTGATATGCCGGAACAGGCTTTCCCCGTTCACAGGATTCCCCCAGTTCAGCGGCGGGGATACAGAAGCCCTGATGGGAAGATAGAGATAGAGAAGGATCACGGTAACAAGAAAAAGAATAAAAGGACCGGCAAGCCTGGTAAATGAATACCGGCTGAACCGGTATTTCTCGAAAAAAAGGAAGAGAACTATGGGAACTGCGAGAACAGTGGTCAAATGATTCCCGAAGCCCAGAGCAAGTACAAACAGGGTCATATACCAGTATGTACCATCGGAACGGCCCTGATAAGCTCTGAACAGGAAATAGAGCATCAGTACCACAAGAAACAAATGAAGCGCGTATACTTCAACGGAAGAGCTCTGGTTCCACACTGTTCTGCTGAATGCCAGAAATCCGGCGCCTGCCAGTGCCGGTAAAAAAGTACTGTCAATTTTTATCCCACCCTCGCGGGAGGCTGTATACCCGGCTTTCCCAGGCTTGCCGTGCACCTTAACCTGTGGCTTGTCCCCTGCCCGGGTGCGCATCAGAAGAAGACGGTTCGTGCAGAAAAACACGAACACACTTGCCAGTACCAGAATCAGGGAGAGTAGATTGAGAAGCACTATTTTGCCATTTCCTGCAGGGATCATGCTGAACACCCGGCCGATCAAAGTAAAAAGCGGATATCCTGTGGGATGAGCGATGCCCAGCACACTCTGAACAGCAGCAAGTTCTCCGGAATCGATCTGAACCACAGTCACGGCCAGGGTAGTTGCATATAAAACTGCCACAAGCATCATCCAGACAATGAGGAGTATGACCTTTGACCGGTCATTAAAACAAATCATATTTTTTCCTCTTGAGCCGGTGCGGATTTCTCAGCACTTTTCGCATGCGGTTCCATCGTCTGCCTTGAACACTTGAACCCTGATCCCATTTGCCGGATCCATGCTTGCTGATCCGGGTCAGTGCCTGAGAGCATCCACAGGAAGCAGTGCAGCAGCTTTGCGGGCAGGATACAGGGCGGACAGAATGCATATCAAAAGAGATGCGGTACCGATCCAGACAAAATCTAGAACTTTCATGTGTATGGGTAACGCCTTGATAAAAGAAATATCCCCGTGTATGGACACAAGATGAAATGTGTCCTGCGCCCAGCATAGCCCGAAGCCTGCCAGCATGCCGACCGCAGTACCTATCACTCCGACAAAAACACCTTCATAAAGAAAGATCCGGGTAATGCCTCCGGCTGTGGCTCCGACAGATTTCAGGATCCCGATTTCCGGTGTTTTCTCCATCACCATCATGAGCAGTGTGCAGATAATGTTGAAGGCAGCCACAAGTATGATCAGGCAGAGCACAATGAACATCCCTATCTTTTCAAGTTTCATGGCCGAATAGAGCGTGTTCTTCATCTGGAACCAGGTTCGTATCTCATAGGCGTTTCCGAGAATGGACTGTATTTCCCTGGCTGCTCTGTCAGCTTTTCTGTAGTCCTTTAACCGCAATTCCAGTCCTGATACATTATCCCCCATACGGCAGAGGGACTGCGCCGCCTCGAGCGAAATAAAAACATACACATTATCATAGTCGTAGAGCTCGGTCTGGAACATGCCATTGACAACGAACTGCTTGACAGGTGGCGACTGAAACATGGATCTCATGCTCATCGGGCTTATCAAATGGATCAGATCCGCAAGATCCGCCCTCAATTCATCCGCCAGTATCCATCCCAGGACAACGCCGGGGACTTCCCTGCCGTCCTCCTGCTTTACAGGGTTGAGGTCCAGCGTCCCCCAGACCATGTTTTTACCCACATCCGAAACCTGTTCGAGAAGTTGAGGATCCGAGCCCCTGATGACCACACCTGCATTGCGCTGCTGGAATCCGATCATCCCCTTGTCCTCGATATACGGCGCCATACCTGTTAGCTGGGGAAGTTTTTTTAACTGTCCCATCACCTCCCGGTAACCGGACATGACCCCGCTGTTTTTCTCCTGCACGCGTATATGACTGTCCATCCCGATGATCCTGGTACGAACCTCCTCTTCAAATCCGTTCATGATGGACAACACAATGATCAGTGCTGCCACTCCGATCTGCACTCCGAGGACCGAAAGGGCTGTAATGATATTGATAAAACCCGTTTTCTTCCTGCTTTTAAGATACCGTTTGCCGATGAAAAATGTATAGGAAACCTTTTTCATATATCCCTGTTCCCGTGACGTAAGCTACTGCCTTTACCGTGATTCAATCCTGTCTTTTGATTCCGTCAGGTAAGCCAGAAGGCATCCTGAATGTGACGGATCACAGGCCGGGTCAGCCAGTCCACAGCGACCACATCGAAACGGCAGTCCATCTCCTCAAGCCTGTGGGAATGAAGGTATAGTGATGCCACTTTGCCTATCTGCCGCTGTTTCCGTTCATCCACCCACTCTTCGGGTTCGCCGAATCCCCCGCTCTGTCTAGTTTTCACTTCGACAAAGACGAGGGTTTTCCCCTGAAGCGCTATAATATCGATTTCTCCTTTGCATGCCCTGTAATTTCTCGCCAGAATTTCATATCCCAGTGATTGGAGGTATTCACTGGCAAGGTTTTCTCCCTCGCTACCGACGCGCCTTCTGTACTGGCCGTTCTTCATTTCTCTTCCAGGGCTTTCAAATGAAACGATCTCCTGTGGATCGGACAATAACCGTACTTGCGGATGGCTTCAACATGAGCCGGGGTTCCGTAGCCTTTATGCCGGCTGAATCCATATAAAGGATACACCGCATCGTACTCCATCATGATGCGGTCCCGTGTCACTTTGGCCAGTATGGACGCAGCTGCTATGGAATAGCAGCGCTGGTCGCCTCTGACGATCGCATTCCCCGGGCATGGGATATCAGGAAGTACATTCCCGTCCACAACAAAATGTTCTGGTTTGACAGTGAGACGGCTGACC
Source organism: uncultured bacterium (assembly GCA_964464265.1). GTDB lineage: Bacteria > Zhuqueibacterota > QNDG01 > QNDG01 > DSAB01 > CAYXFJ01. Next base: position 768 of record CAYXFJ010000072.1, on the reverse strand, counting down.
GCTTCCTGCATGGCTTTAAGGCTTGCCTTCAGTATATTTGTCCGGTCGATTTCTTCATGGGATACGGCTCCGGTCGCCCATGACAGCGCTGTTCCCCTGATCTCATCGTAGAGGAGTTCCCTCTGACGGGGAGTCAGTTTTTTTGAATCATAGATACCGACAATGGCCACTGTGCTGGGAAAAATCACAGCAGCCGCAACTACCGGCCCTGCAAGAGGCCCCCTTCCAGCCTCATCTATGCCGCAAATAAAACGCAAACCGTTCTTCCAGAAGCCTCTTTCGATATGAAGCATAACCTCCAGATCTCTATAATTCGTGTTTTTCTCTTCCAACAGAGAAATTTGCATCTGCCAGGCTTTCCCCATTCCCGCTTCGCGATTCTGAACGGCATGCCGCCCTGTGTAGAGCATTCATTCAATGTCTGCAGTGACTGCTGCAGGACGAACACTGGCCATGGCAGCCTGAGCCTCCTGCTGTGGGACGGCTGACATTCCCGCCAACGAAGAAAGCACCATAGGTTTCCTGGAGCTTTCCGCTTTTGCATTCAGGGCAGGTCACAGCACTTTTTTTCGACATGGATGTAAAGATTTCGAAATGATGTTTGCAGGATCTGCAGGTGAATTCATAAGTCGGCATGGATCAGCTCCCCTGTCCCTCCCATTGTTCCCAGTAGACGATTTCATTGAAATCGTTCCTCGGGCGCGCAGCCGGTGTCTCGTCCGGATATCCGAGCGTTAAAAGCTGTACAACCCTGTTGGGATGCGGTAT
>CAYXFJ010000071.1:10843-12813 GCA_964464265.1 uncultured bacterium | reverse complement strand
ATTTCAGACGATCATACGTAAGCAGTATACTGGCAGGCGGAATGCATCTTGAACGAACCGGAGGCAGTAATTACCCCTTGACCGCGCAATTATTTCTCAGGGGGAATCCCTTTCTTCACGGGAGGTTCGTCTGTCTTCGACAGGGCTTTCTTAACCACATCCAGAAGCTGGGACCATGTAAAGGGTTTGGTAAGAGTATGGATCGCTCCTATCCTTCGCGCCAGATTCAGATAGCTGGCTGCATCTATCTTCCCGCCGCCTGAAACAGCGACGATCTTCGCTTCCGGAAACAGTCTTCTGAATTCAAGAATGGTCTCAATGCCCTCTTTTCCGGGCATGATGATATCGGTAATGATCAGGTCAGAGGGTTGTTTTTTATAAAGTTGAATCCCCGCTTCACCATCTTCGGCTTCAAATACCTGATGTCCTTCCTTTTCCAGCATTCTCCGGATCACCGACCTGACATCCGTCTCGTCTTCAATGACCAGTATTTTCGCCAAGTCGAACTCCTTTCCATTTCCTGCTGATACCTTCTCCTGCCCATAGTCTTATTTATCTGATAAAAGGCAGGATTTTCCACAATTTCTGCAGGTCTACATTCAAAGCAGTAAGATCAGTAATTTCCATACCTTCCTTAACTGACATAGCCTGCCCTTCAGTTCCCGGGCAGAGTAGGGAATCCATCATCCGGCAAGATTTGAATTCTCTCTCCCCGCATAGGGTCTGATCAAGAGGATCCCTGTAAGGAGAGAGCTGATTATTCTCATTTTTCTATTATAAGAACTTTACCGCATCAAATCAAGAACAAAATCGCCGGCACACTGTACCGCAGAACTTCGAATGTATCCCCCAAGCTATTGCTCTTGCAAATTTTAATTAAAAGTGATATCTTGTCGGTCAAAGGATACGATCTTTGTCATAATCGAGGACAGGGATTATTCCGGGACCTGAAGAGAGAGTAAGCTTTTCCAGATACAGCCCAATCCTGGAGGATAGAATGAAAGATATTCGATCATACAGAGAAAGAGCAGCACGCATGCTGAAACGCGCCGGCATCGTCATCACACCTGACGAACATGCAAAAATGGAAGTCGCTGATATGGGCTTCGGAGACATCGAACATTTAGGTCTAGAGATCATCGTTTATGAGAACAACGCCCGGTACTGTGCGAAAGAACTGATACTCTTCCCCTGGCAAATCTGTCCCGAACATGCCCATCCCCCCATAGATAAATCGAACACGGGAAAACAGGAAACCTTTCGCTGCAGATGGGGTGAAGTATACCTGTACGTGGAGGGGGAACCCACGCCCAACCCCAGCGCCCGCGTTCCTGAAAAGTACGCAAAATACCTCCGCGTAAACCATGAGATCATCCTGCGCCCGGGGGATCAATATACCCTTAAACCGAACAGTCTGCACTGGTTCCAGGCAGGGAAAAAAGGCGCTGTTGTATCCGAGTTCTCATCTCCCAGTATCGATGAAACCGACATTTTTACCGATCCCGGCATCGTGAGAGTTCAAAAGTAAGCAGGATCGGGTCACTTGCCCGCCGGTACAGTGTCTGTGCCGCATACCGGCGGAGCATCTAAATGACAGATTATCCTGCATAAAGAGACCAAAGCCCCGCATTCCTTCATTTTCAGAATTGAAACAGTGCGGAAGCCTTGTGATAGGCCTCCTGCCATTCCTCATGTGATTTGGGCTCGAACTCCTCGCAGGAGAAAGACCGTCTGACCAGCTCACGGCCTTCGGCAATGGATCCCAGCCTCTTTTTGGCCAGAGCCTGTGTCAGGATATTCCCAATGGCAGTGGCCTCCACAGGACCGGCAATGACAGGAATATTGAGGGCATTTGCGGTGAACTGGTTGAGCATCCGGTTTTGAGAACCTCCGCCGACAATATGCAGCGTTTCGATGGGTCCCGGATCCATCTCCTGTATCCTTTTAAAAATGTGAAGGGATTTCAGGGC
>CAYXFJ010000071.1:0-10782 GCA_964464265.1 uncultured bacterium | reverse complement strand
TTTCTCTTCCTGCAGCAGGTGATGATCGCTTCCTGCATATCGGGTGGATTGAGAAATGTTGGATCGTCCGGATCGATCAGGGAGCGGAAAGGAACCGCTTTTTCGGCCATCCCGAAGAGTACCGGGTACTCCAGGTCCTCCCCTGCCCTGTGCCAGCTCTTCTTGCATCCTTCCAGAAGCCATAATCCCATCAGATTCCGCAAAAACCGTATGGTCCGGTTTACACCTCCCTCATTGGTAAAATTGTACTCCAGCGATTTATCGCTGACAATGGGGGAAGAGGTTTCTATGCCCATCAGGGACCAGGTGCCAGAACTTAAGTAAGCCCATTTTCCGGAAAGGGCAGGCACCGCTGCGACCGCACTGGCCGTATCGTGGCTTGCAGGCGCGATGACCGGAGCGGAACGCAAACCGGTTTCCTGCTTCACCGGTTCCCTCAGTTCTCCCAGGAATGTGCCGGGTTCCACGATCTCCGGCATGATGGATTCAGATATCTCCAGAGCGTCAAGTATGCGCTTCTCCCATGTCCTGCTCCTGCAGTTGAGGAGCTGGGAGGTGGATGCAATCGTGTACTCAGTAGTCTGACAGCCTGTAAGAAAATAATGGAAAAGGTCGGGCATGAAGAGCAGTTTTTTTATGCAGGGGAGCAAAGGGTGCCGGGATTCTACCATGCTGTACACCTGGAAAAGGGTATTCAACTCCATGAATTGCACACCGGTCAGCTCATAGATCTGTTTCCGGCTGATACGCCGGAAAAATTTTTCCATCATTCCCTGGGTGCGGGCATCCCGGTAGCAAACAGGATTTTCCAGCACCACATCCCGCTCTCCAACAAGACCATAGTCCACACCCCACGTATCCACACCCACTCCTTCAAGATCCCTGAAACCGGCTTTTGCTGCCTCAGCGAGACCCTGTTTCAGTTCATGATACAGGCCGAGCAGATCCCAGTGATAGTAATCGAGGAGCTGGATCTGATGATTGGGGAAGCGATGCAGGACTTCGAGTTTCAGTGTATCGCCGAGCCTGCCAAGCACTGCACGCCCGCTGCCTGCCCCGAAATCAAAGGCCAGAAAAAAGGCAGAAGCCATAGCATTCCTTTCAATTATCTGTTCAGCGTATACCGTAAAGCGGGCCGAAATTACTGCAAGCCCTGTAATCTGCACCCTGTGCATCCAGAGCACCGAATGCGCCCCATGCGCCGGGTCTGAACAGCCGGTTCTCAGGGACATTGTGCATGGAAACGGGTATCCTGAGCAGGGAGGCCAGTGTCATGAGGCTTCCGCCAATATGTCCGTAACTGATAGCCCCGTGATTGGCTCCCCAGTTGGCCATCACCGAGTACACATCCCTGAAAGGTCCGTTTCGGTGCAAACCATGTGGTAGGCCAGGTGGGGCTGGTCCGTTTGTTGAGTAGTTCATGGACTTCCGGATCCAGATCGACCGTGTATCCTTCCGCAACCTGCAGCACAGGACCCAGCCCGTGGATAAGATTAATGCGCGACATGGTTACAGGCATCTCTCCTCTGGTGAGGAAGAGCGAGGAAAATCCGCCGCCGCGGAAATACTCGAGTTCCCCGGGACACCAGCGGGTCGCTTCAAGACAATCCATGACCTCCTTTTCGTCTATCTCCCAGAAGGGTTTCAATACCGGTTTCCCTTTGCGCATCTGCCTCCCTGAACCGTCCAGGCAGGAGGAGCCGGAATTAATCAGATGGATGATACCATTTTCCGCTCTGCCTTTCAGAGCCTTTCCTGTCACGCGTTTCACGGCTTCCGGGCTCCAGTAGGTTCTCACATCGGAGAAGATCTGAGCTGTGTCACTGAGCAGATGCCCGAAAAGCATGGCCACCCCGTTCAGGCAGTCATTCTCTGTTGCCATGATGAAGGGTTCACGAATCCCGTTCCAGTCAAAGGAGGAATTCAGGAAAGCCTCCATGAAATCTCCGTTGGGAAAGTGATCTGTCCACTGGCGCTGACCCTGAAATCCGGCAGCAATGGCATTGTGACCGGGAGCTTCCTCTCCGAAACCGATTTTATCGAGCACAGGATTTCCTACCATCAGGTCGCGGGCGATCATGGTCATTAGAATGACCGTTTCCCATTCCCGGTCCTTCTTCTCCCTGGAAGTCCTGATCGATTCCCTGTTGGGATCCAGACCTTCAGGACAGTGCTTTTTCACCCATTTCCTTGCCCTTTCATACTCAAGAGGATCGTAAATTTTTTCCTCCATTCGCCGGACAATCTCTGACATATCCACATACTCATTGCGCATCCCCAGATAATCATGAAAGAAATGATCATCCACAATCGATCCTGCAATTCCCATGGAAACCGATCCAATCGAAAGATACGACTTGCCCTTCATCTCCGCCACCGAGAGACCCGCTTTGCAGAACTGGTACAGTTTCTCCTGGACATCCTCAGGAATGCTTTCATCGTCTTTGTCCTGCACATCCCTTCCATAGATGCCGAAGGCCGGCAGGCCTTTTTGATTGTATCCGGAGAGAGCTGCTGCCAGATAGACCGCTCCGGGACGTTCTGTCCCGTTGAATCCCCATACTGCTTTGGGTATCACCGGATCAGAATCCATGACTTCGGTTCCATAACACCAGCAGGGCGATACGGTAAGGGACACACCCACTCCTTCACGTGCGAACAGGTCCGCGCAGGCAGCGGCTTCCGCAACTCCCCCGATACAGGTCTCTGCAATCACGCATTCCACAGGCATGCCGTTGGAATGGCAGATCCGGCTCCCGATAAATTTTGCCGCATTCCTGGCCATGTTCATGGTCTGCTCTTCCATGGATTCTCTGACGCCTTTCCTGCGCCCGTCGATCACGGGCCTGATGCCGATCTTCGGCAAACGGCCTTTCAGCCTCTGCACAGGCCGGGATTTCTGAAAATCGCTTCCCATAACAGGTTCCTTTCTTTTACGCTTGACATTCTCCTCAATTCAGAATAACTTTTTACCGGTTCGAAAAAACGTGTTATTGTCCGGAAAATGCTGATATTCTATCCCGTGAACAAATCCTGATATGGCATAGCGGTTCCCGGACTATTTTTTCAACTTAAGGAATGCCCATGGCCAGAATTTCGCTGCCCTATCACAGAAAACAGCTGGAAGTTGAAGTCCCGGATCATCTGCTTCAAGGGATACTGAATTCCAGAGTGAACCAGTACGACGCGGGCGCAACCGAAAAAGAAATCATAAAAAAAGCACTGGACAGCCCCTCTGCCGGACCTTCACTTGAGTCTTTAGTCCGTGGCAAACAATCCATGGTCATTGTAACCAGTGATCATACGCGTCCCCTCCCCAGCCAAATAACACTTCCCATCCTTCTGAAACGCATCCGCAGGGCCGAACCCGGTATAGCCGTCACCATTCTTGTCGGAACCGGATTTCACAGGGGCACCACACAAGAAGAACTCGTTGAAAAGTTCGGAGCAGAAATTGCTAAAAATGAAAAAATCATTATCCATGATTCCCGCGATGACCGCTCGATGATCCGGATGGGGATCCTGCCTTCCGGAGGAGAGTTCTGGCTGAACCGGCTGGCTGTGGAGACCGATCTGCTCATCGCAGAGGGATTCATCGAACCTCATTTCTTCGCCGGTTTCTCCGGCGGACGCAAGAGCATTCTTCCCGGTATTGCAGGAGCCGCAACGGTTCTGGCCAATCACTGCTCTGAATTCATAGCCCATCCAAAGTCGCGCACCGGCATACTAGATGGGAATCCCATTCATAAAGACATGATGTATGCAGCTCATAAAGCGGGTCTTAAATTCATACTCAATGTGGTTCTCAACGACAGAAAACGCATCATTCACGCTGTTGCAGGTGATATGGAAAAAGCGCATCTCGAAGGATGCCGTTTCCTGAAATCCCTTGCCAGTGCTGCACCCGTCAAAGCGGATATCGTCATTACCTCAAATGGTGGGTATCCTCTGGATCAGAACATATACCAGTCAGTGAAGGGAATGAGCGCTGCTGAAGCCACATGCAGAAAAGGAGGGGTTATTATCATGGTTTCAGCATGCCATGAAGGCCATGGCGGCGATTCTTTCTACGAAAACATGGCGTCGGCCGGCAGCCCCGGAGAGATACTCGCGAAAACCCTGAAAATTTCAAGGAACGAGACAATACCCGATCAGTGGGAGTTTCAGATTCTTGCACGCATTCTCTGCCGCTGCCATGTTATCCTGGTGACCGATATGTGTGATCCGGAAATGATCAGGGCCATGCATATGGAACCTGCCAGCAGTATCGATGAAGCTATGGATAGGGCCTTCTCCATCGCAGGAGAACAGGCCAGGATTGCCGTGATTCCGGACGGAGTATCCGTTATTATCGGCGGTTGAATGAAGGTTCTGCGGCCGGGCAGATGTACATTCCCTCTCGTGAATTGATTTCTCCCGGTTTTCGCTGTTCCACCCCAGCATGACAAATCTAACATAAAATTCCGCAAAATCAAAATAAAAATAAAGCCCTTTCCATTGATCTTTCATCCTTGGAACGGGCATTTACAGGTTACTTTAATGGAGGCTATTTTCCGGAAATGGATGGGGAGTGATACAGTCAAACCCTCTTATGCTGTTCTATCCTCTAACAACATTGCGACTTCCTGTGCCACGATCCGCTCCTCATCGGTTGGAATGACCAGAATCTGCACCCTGGACGAGGGACATGAAACAGGACCTTCCTCTGGATTGGAGGCATTCAATTCGCCATCCAGAAGGATACCCAGATTTTCCATGTTCTCCAGTACTTTACTACGCATCGAGGGTGAATTCTGTCCGAGACCGCCCGTGAACACAATAAAATCACTGCTGTTCAGAATGGCGAGATATTCCCCGATATAGCGTTTGACCGAATATGCAAATGCATCGAACGCCAGGCGGGCTCTTTTATTCCCCGCACTCATCGCTTTCTCTATATCCCGGAAATCACCGCCCGTTCCGGATATGCCTGCCACTCCGGATCTGGAGATCAGTATCTCCCTCATCCGGTCTGTAGACAGATGCTCCGCATCGAGGAGATAAAGCAGAGCGAAAGGATCCAGATCCCCTACCCGTTTGGCATTGAGAAGACCGGACTGGGGGCTCATGCCCATGGAAGTATCCACTGAAATACCGTCCCGTATTGCACATACGGAAGAACTGCCTCCAAGGTGGCAGGAGATGAGACGGAATGAACCTCTGGCATAACGCTCTTTTACCCGCGTGGCGATATACCGGTGTGAAGCGCCGTGAAACCCGTATTTGCGCACACCATGTTTTTCGAACCATTCGTAAGGAATTCCATAAAGAAAGCTCTCCGGCGGCATATCCCTGTGAAACGCGGTTTCGAACAGCCCGACCAGAGGGGTTTCTGGCATGAGTTTTTGAAATACTTCAATGGCTGAGAGATAGACCCGTGTGTGCACCGGCGCCAGCGGCTCGAAAGCTTTCATGGCTGCGATGACCTCCACATCAAGCTCAACACAGCCGCTCACTCCCTTTGCCAGAACAGTCTTGAATCCAACCGCTCTTATCCCGGCTGACGGACAGATTTGTTTCATTTTTTCCAGTGTCAGCTGAACGGCAGTGTACGTATCCGGGACTTCTGCCTTTTCTTCTGTTTTATCCTTTGCTCCGGAGTATACGAACCGGCTTTCCTTTTCTCCTATCCTGTCTATCGCTGCGCTGAAGAGTACAGCGCCGTCCTTCATGTCAATGACCTTGCACTTGTAGGATGTGCTTCCCGGATTGGCTATGAGAATGTTCATATCACTGCTCCCAGAATGTTTTCCGTTCAGCCTGTGATCCCTTTGCTTTTCAGCCGTTCCATGACTTTATCCGTGATCTCTTTCACGGACATCCCAGTCTCCGTATGGGGATGATCCGCGGAGCAGCTTCGGCAGAGATTGACCTTTCCCGGGATGTTCATCTTCTCCCGGACCTGCATCAGTTTGTCCACATCCTGCTCGGGCAGAATATTTACATTCCCCAGCTGTATGGCCAGAAACACGATGTGAGCGGAATGCTCAAGGGTTTCCATACGGTGATACGCGGTGAGCAGGTCCATACCCAGGGTGAGAGCCCCGTGATTGGCCAGAAGCACTGCATCCGATTCACGAATATAGGGCTTGATGGATTCGGGGATCTCCGGAGTGGAAGGCGTGCCGTAAGGAGCAATGGGCACAGCACCCAGAGTGATGACCGCCTCCGGCAGCACACATCTGTTCAGAGGGATACCCGCCACCGCAAATCTCGTGCAGTAGGGAGGATGGGCATGGATCACGGACCGGATGTCATCCCTCTGATGATACACTTCCAGATGCATCTTGACCTCGCTGGAAGGCCTGTAGGTCCTGTTTTTCGAGATGACCTCGCCATCCATACTCATCTTGATGATCATATCCGTGATCATGAAACCCTTGCTCACTCCTGTGGGCGTGGTGAGCACCGCACCGTCATCCATCCTCACTGAAAAATTTCCATCATTCGCAGCCACATAACCTCTTGTCCAGATGCGTTTTCCAATTTCGATCATGAGCTGCTTCAAAGCCCATTCATTTTCTGCCATAATCATCTCCTCGAACCTGACCGGCGTATTTTTAGTTTACGTAAAAGATCCCAAGGATCCGTATCATTCAATCAAAGATCTTCCCGGGATTGAGGATCCCGTTCGGATCGAAAACTTTCTTTATCCCTTTCATGAGATCAATATGTTTTTTATCCAGGAACATCCCGAGGTATTCCTTTTTCACCATGCCTATGCCATGCTCTCCTGAGCAGATCCCCTGGTATTTCTTGCCCATTTCATGCAATGCCTTGCGTGCTTCCGGAAATTTCTCCTCCCAGCCTTCCATTTCCTTCCATGCGCCCGATTCCCAGCGGGAACGCATCAAATGGGTGTGAACGTTCCCGTCGGCTGCATGACCATAGGTCGGGAGCCAGGTCTTCATCTTTTCTGCATAACGCCCGACCTCATCCACAAATTCCGCAATCCGGGACCTGGGTACTGTAATATCGAGGATTTCAAGGGTATGATTTTTCATGGCCTCATAAATGCCGCTCCGTATCTCAAGGATCTGGCTTTGCTTCTCACGTGTGTCGGCCACGAACACATCCATAGCCTTGTTCTCGAGGCAGATCCCGCTGAGCCGCTCTGCATCAGCCAGAAGATCATCCTCGCTGTTCCCCTCGATAATGATCATAAGATGAGCGCTCCCCATCCGGCATGGCCACTGCTTGTTGATGAAATCCCCGCTGATCTCGACCGTTTCCCTGTCCACGAACTCGATGGCCATGGGGAAAAATCCGCTCTGAAGTATAGCCGGAACAGTGCTCATGGCATCGTGTATATGCTCATAGGGCGCCACCAGTGTCATCATCGCCTTAGACGGAGGCATGAGTGCAATGGTGGCTTTGGTCACTATACCCAGTGTGCCCTCGGAGCCGATCATAAGATGCAGGAGACTGTACCCGCTTGAATCCTTGATGAATTTGCCGCCAAAGTTCAGCACCTCACCGTCAGCCAGCACAATCTCTATGCCCTTTATGAAATTCCGTATGACACCGTATTTGACAGCCCTTGCACCGCCGGCATTTGTGGCGATCACACCGCCTATGGTTGCAGATTCATCCCCGGGGTGGGGGGGAAAAAACAATCCCTTCTCCTCAAGTGCCGGATAGAAATGCATCAGCATCAGGCCTGATTCCACAGTCGCTGTCAGATTCTTCACATCGATCTCGAGAATTCGGTTCATATTCTCCATGCTCATCACCACTCCCCCGAACTGGGGCACGCATCCTCCGCAAAGTCCTGTCCCTCCGCCCCGCGTGGTCAGCGGAATTTTCTCGCTGTTCATCAGCCGCACTATACTGGCCACCTCTTCTGTGCTGCGCGGTTTGACCACAGCCTCGGGAAATTTCCTGATATGGTCCAGTGCATACTCATCATGAGAATAATCATGCATAGCTTCACGGTCCGTGATGACATTCGCATCACCTGTTATCTGCCGGAGCCTGCCGATGATATCCTGGGTCACTGGTTTGTATTCCATGAAATGCCCCTCTTTTCTTGGATTTCAGATCCTTTCCCTTCGACTCAATGTCCTGGATATAATATAATCCATAATAACGGGGATGAGAAGAAATTTTTCAGTTTATACCGGATCACAGGAGTTCCCGGTAAACGGATTCATGAGGATGCGTGATCAGCGTATAGCCTGCCAGCATGCCGTCTTCTCTGACCGATTCCACTGCAGGATCCAGAGCGGAACGCAGGGCTTCGATGTCCCCTGCCATGACCAGAAGCCCTTTTCCGCCTATAGCCATGGCAATATGAATACGAATAAGAGCGATATCCGCTTTCTTGACAGCTGTATCCGCCGCTTTGATCGCTGAAGCTACGGAGAAAGTCTCCAGTATCAAAAGGCCGTCCACCTCCTGAGAGCCGAACACCGTGGTCCCTGCAATTGCCGGAAACACTCTCTCGTCCACATTGGGGATTGACAGGGCATTGACAACAGCGAAACCTCCAGTTTCTCTTGCATGCTCCAGACAGGATTCGACATCTCCGGTCTCCCCTCTGACCAGGATCAGGTACTTGCCCGAACAGATGGACCGCGCCAGAAGTTTTTCGACCCTGGCCTGTTTCAGGATCGCATCCAGCACTTCGTACCCTTTGTACAGGCTGGCGAGCTCAATTATTCCTATAGCGTTTCTATCTTTCATTTTTTCCTGCTTCCGCTTCTATGATGATGGATTCTTCCCCCACCTCCACCACTCCGTCTATCGACGCATGTATACGGGCAGAAATCCTTTCCTGCGCTTCTGCCACGAGATCTCCTTTGTTTACGCGCTGGCCTGTCCTCACCACCGGCTGCGCAGGTGAGCCCGCATGCTGCTTGAGGGGAAGCGACACTCTTGCCGGTTTCCATTCTAAATTATCGAGAGGCGCTTCATCCCTGTACTTCAGCACATCGAGTCTCTGCATCAGTTTGCGGGTCGGCACTTTCCGGTAAGGCAGCATGGGATGCACAACTGCTTTAAGGGATTCCAGTTCAGTCTTCTCTCCTGAAAGCTGCCTCTTTTCGATGATAGTAGCTCCCCTGGGGTCCAGACCTTCCGGGCAGGCATATAGTGTACAAAGATTACACTCACAGCAGAAACGGCTGCCCTTATGAACCGATGGCTCTGAAACCGGGAACATACGGTTTCTCATGGAAAGTTCAGACCTGACTGGATGCCCCAGAAGATACCTGGGACACAGCTCGGTGCAGAAACTGCACTGATCGCATGCAGCTCTGGCTGTCTTTACCGTCTGCTCTTTATCCCTGTAGCGCCGGTAAATACTGACAAGCGGATGATCTGAGGGGAGCACGATCAGCCCTGCAGTGCATTTGGTGATCACATCCGTTCTCTCTGCCAGGGAACCCATCATGCATCCACCGGAAAGGATGACCGCACGGGAAGTGGTCAGCCGGAAAAGAGACAGCACATCCTCTATGTAGGAACCCACAGGCACTTTCAGTGTGCGCGGTTCGTCCACTTCTCCCGCCACAGTGATGAATTTAGTGGTAACCGGTTCGTTGATCCCGATATTGTACACGGTTTCGACATTTTGCACGAGGCAGCCGGCCTGTACGGGAAGCTGGCCGGGATTTACGAGCCGGCCTGTTGTTTCATAGACGAGTGTCACCTCATCCCCTGCAGGGTAAAAATCGCCCAGAGGGATGATCTCACATCCTGAAGGCATCTTTTTTTCGAGGGATGATATGAGAGCGCTGTTCTTCTTCTTGATCCCGATAATCCCTCTGGAAGCTCCGGTGAGTTTCAGAAGAGAGGAAAATCCTTTTAGAACTGCGTCCATCCCGAAACCCAAAAGCTCTCTGTCTTTATGGATCAGCGGCTCGCACTCGGCCGCGTTGAGTATGAGGAACTCAGGACGGGAGGCCAGCTTGATATGGGAGGGGAACCCGGCACCTCCTGCACCCACAATTCCATTGTTTTTAATATCCTGTAATGTCACCATGGTCATTCGCTCAAGCCCGCTCTCCTGCGCCCGACAGGCTTTGTTCCCAGCTTTACCTCATTCCCAGTATCAATACTATCCACAATGGCGATGATCAGAGTCCTGATCGGTGCCAGTTCCAGTCCGAACACTTTCTGGGCAACGCCCGGCGCGCCTCCGCATACTACCATATCTCCGATTGCTGCGCCTGTGGTGTCCACACCCACCCATTCTTCCCCTGTTTCAGTCCCGTCCGGAAGTACAGGCTGGACAACATACACCCGCTTAGCCTGATAAGCCGGGTGCTTTACAGCGGAAACCACGGTTCTCTTTACTATTGCAAGAAACATGAAACACCCCTATTCCACAGAGGATACCAGAAGGACTATGCTTGCATTGACGGGAGCAAAACCCGTATCAAAAGCCTGTGCTGCATCCGTGCTCGTTACGAGCACCACAAGATCTTGAGGACCTGCCAGATTCCGGGGGTCCGCAGCTACGAGTGTTCTTCCGCAGGGCTTGAGATGGCTGTTCACCGGCTGTACTATATGCAGACGGCAGCCTTCCAGCTGAGGGACTTTACGGTCCGCCCATACATGACCGATCACTCTGCCGAGTTTCATTTTTTCCCTCCTGTCCTGCGCCTGCCCGTTTTCACCGCAGTACGGGATCTCTTCTTTTCTCCGACGAGCTGAATACCGTCCACAATGGCCATGATGACTGCATCGATCGGTGCGTCACGGGTCACATCCGTCATCCTTGCGGACGATCCGTAGGAA
>CAYXFJ010000070.1:0-13022 GCA_964464265.1 uncultured bacterium | reverse complement strand
CTTTTTACGGACATCGACCGGTGGGATGATAAGACCAATGCCATAACCCTGATGACACTGCACTGTGCAAAGGGACTGGAGTTCAGGGTTGTTTTCATTACCGGTCTTGAAGAGGGGCTGTTCCCGGTTTCAAGGAGTCTCGAGGAACCGGGTACACTCGAAGAGGAACGCAGATTGTTCCATGTGGGAATTACAAGGGCTATGGAAAAAGTCTATATTCTGTGGGCTCAGTCCAGAAACCGGTTCAACGAACAAAATTACCGGCTTCCATCCCGCTTTTTAAATGAGATAGATCCTGCAGTTGTGGAGATACGGAAATCCGTGGTACGTCCTGTCGCGCCTGTTTCCCATCACGTTACAAGGCCGGACATGGTCCGGAACGGGGATCTCATGCCCGTTTACGAGGAGATCTCTCAGGAATACCCTGAGCTTTATCCGGGTCTCAGGGTGGAACATGAACTTTACGGGCGCGGACAGATAATGCAAATCGAGGGGACCGGGAAAAAACAGAAAGTACTTGTGAAATTTGAGGGTGGTATACAGAAAAAATTTCTGTCTGAATTCGCCCGTTTCACAGTACTTAAATGAATTCTCTGTCCTGAGAGGCAAGATACCGTTATCGTTTCTCAGCCTGGAACTGCAGGAGTAACTAGAGGGACAGGTGAGTCATGCATCTATTTGAGCTCACAAAAACCTTGATTGAGATCGATTCAACAACAGGAAAAGAGGCCGGGATCTGCCTGTTCATCCGTGATTACCTCAGGGACAGGGGATTCCGTGTGGAGATACAGGAAGTCAGCAGAGGACGCGTGAACATCGTCGCTTTCCAGAAACCTCCAGCTCTTGTCTTCAGTACTCATATGGATACGGTCTCTCCATATGTTCCGTTTTCCGAAGACGGAGAATTTTTGTATGGACGCGGAGCCTGTGATGCCAAGGGAATAATGGCAAGCCAGATCAAGGCGCTTGAAAAGCTGCATAGAGAGGGGGTTCTCAATGCAGGGTTGTTACTGGTGGTCGGAGAGGAATCCGGCAGCGATGGTGCGCGCAAAGCTAACTTCCTGAAAAATGACTGCCGTTTTCTGATCAACGGAGAGCCCACAGAGAATAAAATGGCAATAGGTACGAAGGGTGCAATCCGGTTCCGCCTGGATACGAAAGGCAGAACAGCTCACTCCGCCTATCCCGGTCAGGGAGAGTCGGCCATTCTCAAAATGCTGGACATATTCGGGCGCTGGAGAAGTGCTTCATGGCCGGAACGGGATCCTTTCGGTGAAACCACATGGAACATTGGGTACATTGAGGGTGGTATTCAGGCCAATGTCATTCCGGATCATGCAATGGCCCTGCTGATGTTCAGGACGGTCACTCCCTCAGCGGATACAAAGGGCATGATCGAAAGTCTGCTTGATGGTCAGGGAAAGATTCAGTATATTTATGCATCCGATCCCGTGCTGCTGAATGTGGTCGAAGGTTTCGAGAGTGCCATCGTTTCATACGGAACGGATATTCCCCTTCTTACGAACTGGGGAAAGCCCTTCCTTCTAGGACCCGGTTCCATACTGGACGCACATACGAAAGGGGAGCGTGTCAGTAAGGCAGCACTCGAGGATGCTGTGGAATTGTACTGCAGGATATGCAGGTCATGTCTCGGTCATCCGGCCTGAAAAAAATAGTTATTTAAATAGGGTATGTTCCATATGATCGTGATGAAATTCGGGGGAATGACTCTCGAGAATGCATCCTCTATTCGCAGAGTGATAGATATTATCAAGGGGCGGGTACAGAAGCAATTCGTTCTGGTTTTTTCCGCCATGGGAAAAACGACCCGGAGACTTTTGAAAATCGGGGAGCTCGCAGCTCAGGGTTCGGGATCTCTGGCCGGAAAAGAACTTGAAGATCTTGTCAAGTATCATGAAGATATTATACGCGCTTTATTGCCGGACCGGAGCGCTGTTTTCAGTGATGGGTGGGATGGATTTGTCAAAGGCATAAACTCATGCAAAGACCGTATTGAACGGGATGGAAACCTGACGCCTGCCATAAAGGATGAGTGGCTTGCATACGGAGAACTGCTCTCCACTTTTATTCTGACGGAAGTCCTCAGGAAGAGCATGAATACGGTATGGCTGGATGCAAGAAAACTGATCGTAACGGATCAGAAGTTTAACAGGGCATATCCCCTTGAAGAACCGACAGTTGAGAGACTCCGTAGGGTCATATTACCCATACTGGAATCAGGCGGGATCCCTGTTATTCAGGGGTATATCGGTGCAACGGAACAGGGACAGACCACAACACTGGGTTTTGAGGGATCCGACTTCACAGCCACTCTGGTCGGATATGCTCTTGATGCAGATGAGATCACCATCTGGAAAGAAGTCCCTGGCCTCATGTCCGCTGACCCGGCAATGATCAAGACCGGGATCACTATATCCACTGTAACCTATGAAGAAGCGACGGAACTGGCCTTTTTTGGTGCTCAGGTCCTGCACCCTAATGCCATGGATCCTGCAAAAAAGAAAAATATTCCTATCCGTATCCTGTGCACACACCATCCTGAAGAGGAAGGAACCCGTATCGGCAAACCGGATATTTCCAACAAAAGACCTGTCACATCGATCACCTTTGGGGCAGGCGTCACTCTGATACGTTCAGAGCCTGCGGAAGAGAGATGCTCCTTTGCTTTTTTGAAGGAAGTTTTTGATGTCCTGGACAGATTCGGGGTGATCCCCCGCGCACTCTCAAATGATGGAAAAGGAATCACCCTGGCTTTGATGGATTCGGATGTCAAACCGGAGATGGAAATCTCTCTGAAGAATCTGGGATATATGCTCTCGTCAGATGGCATGGCAACCATATCTCTGGTAGGTGAAAAAATACGAAATATCAAAACTCTGAGCGAGACAGTGCGCCACTTGGCCGGAACAGTAAGGATGGTGTCGGATATCAACTCTCCTGTCACGTACACATTCGTGATAGGAAAAAGCGAATTGAAAAGTACCCTTGAAAAGCTGCACCGGCATTTTTTTGAATCCTGAACCGGAAAAAAGGTCCATTCAGTTTTATTATAAATAACCGGGTTTTCATCGAAGAAATTTGGGGGAGGCCATGAAAATAGCACTCGTAGGATATGGGAAAATGGGTCAGATGATCGAATCTCTCATTGATCCGAAGGAGATGCAGGTCATCGCCCGTTTCACGGATGTTGATCCCATGAAGAATGATGCTGAAACCGAAAACCTCATCCGGGATGCAGAAGTCCTGATCGATTTTTCAATCCCGGAATCAGCACTGGCGAATATCGAGACCGGAGCCCGTTTTGGCAAACATATGGTGATCGGTACTACAGGATGGTATGATGCTCTGCCCCGTGTCAAAACGATCGTGGAAAAGGCGGGTACCGGTATAGTTTACGCTTCCAACTTTTCCATCGGAGTCCAGCTTTTTTTCCAGATCGTGGAGAAGGCTGCCGGTCTATTATCTTCATTCAATCAGTACGACCCGTTTATATACGAATCCCATCATAAAATGAAGAAGGATGCGCCGTCAGGTACGGCCGGAGCGATCCATGCAATACTGAAAGAATTCTACAACCGTGAAATTCCTGTTTCCAGTATACGGGCTGGATATATTCCGGGAACGCATGAAGTGGGATTCGATTCAGCAGTGGATACCCTTGTCCTGAAGCACGTGGCAAGAAACCGCCAGGGTTTTGCTCAGGGAGCGATCCAGGCCGCGAAATGGATCAGGGGTCATAAAGGTTTATATGCTTTCCAGGATATAATAGGTAATATGGGGACTACTGAATAGGCGGGCGGCCTGTTCTGGCACGATGCCGTGCATCCTGATTAATGAGAATCCATATATCAGAAAGATAAAACCCAAGGGGAGAAGATCAGATGAAAAAAATAGCCGAATTAAAAGGGTGCGGCACTGCTATTGTGACGCCTTTTGATGAGAGAGGCAGGATCGATGAAGATGCCCTGAAAAACCTGGTTAAAAGGCAGATCAAAGCTGGAATCGATTTTCTCGTTCCGTGCGGAACCACAGGTGAAAGTGTCACTCTCAGTGAAGAGGAGCATCTCCGTGTAGTGAAGATCGTTGTTTCTCAGACGGACGGAATGGTGCCGGTTATAGCCGGTGCAGGAGGCTATAATACGGCCAAAGTGATCGAAATAGCGCAGAAAGTATCTGAGCTCGGTGTGGACGGGTTGCTTTCAGTAACTCCCTATTACAACAAGCCCACGCAGGAAGGATTATTCCAGCACTTTCAGGCTATTGCCAAGGCTGTAAAAATTCCTATCATCGTTTATAATGTTCCTGGAAGAACTTCCACAAATCTGTTGCCGGATACAGCTGTGAAACTCAGTGTTATCCCGAATATCATTGGTATCAAGGAAGCTTCAGGCAATATATCCCAGGTCGGTGAGCTGGCCATTAAATTACCTAAGACTTTCAAGATCTTCTCGGGAGACGATTCCATGACTCTTCCGATAATCGCCTATGGCGGCGTCGGGGTCATCTCTGTGGTATCCAATGAAATTCCCGGCATGATGGTACAGTTTACCCATCTCTGCCTGAAAGGCAAGTTCGGCCAGGCAAGGGATCTTCAGGCAAAACTATATGAATTGATGAGTCTTAATTTTATCGAAACGAGTCCCATCCCGGTGAAGGCGGCTCTAGCAATGATGGGATTGATCAGGGAGTCTTACCGTTTGCCCCTTGTCCCCATGCAGGAAACCAATAAAGAAAAATTGAGGATAGGGCTCAAGAAGCTGGGGCTTCTTAAAATGTGACCAGTATCTTTTCGTGAGTACCCGTAAAACCAGCCTGGTCCCATAAACTTTAAGGAGAATGAAGTGGACCTCAGGAAAAGGATCGAGAAGGCATTCGAAGTGGCAGGCACTGAAAAAGCAAAAAAATCCCACTTCGATCTGTTTAATGAATTCAAATCCCATTTGAATGCAGGGCGCATACGCGCAGCTCAACCGGAAAACGGTCAATGGATCGTGAATACATGGGTCAAAAAGGGCATACTTCTGGGTTTCCGTATAGGACAGCTTGAGGATTTTTCTGTAGATAAGCGCTTTGTCTATTTTGACCGGGGTACATTTCCCTTAAAAACGATCACGCTGCGGGACGCTATTCGTATCGTGCCCGGAGGTTCATCGATCCGGGACGGATGCTATATAGGAAAACAGGTGACCTGCATGCCGCCCATGTACATCAACGTGGGAGCATATGTGGATGATGAGACTATGATCGATTCACACGCACTTGTGGGCTCATGCGCTCAGGTAGGAAAACGATGTCATATCAGTGCGGGATCGCAGATAGGCGGCCTGCTGGAACCGATAGGTTCCCTTCCTGTAATTATCGAGGACGATGTGATGGTCGGGGGCAACTGCGGCGTTTACGAAGGTGTACTGGTGAGGAAAGGCGCTGTTATCGGTGCGGGAACCATTCTCACGGGTTCCACGCCCGTATATGACATAGTGCGGAATCTCATTTACAGAAAATCCCAGGACAAACCTCTGGAAATTCCGGAGAATGCTGTCGTGGTTCCGGGCAGCCGTCCGCTCAAAAGGGAGCATCGTCTGGGAGAGGGATTGTCAATTTATACGCCTCTCATCATCAAGTACAAAGATGAAAAAAGTCTCAGCGCAACAGAGCTCGAAGATACCTTGCGCTAAAAGGCTGCGGTTTTTCCGGAACCGGACCATTTGACCAAATTTATTATCTCCGATAACTCCCCGATGTCTGTTTTTAGCGTCATCGTACACCTTGACTTTATACCTGCTTTTGAGTATATTTAAAGGTATATTTTTTAAAGAGATTTCAACAGGCCTGCAGAATTGCCGGCCTCTGGCCATCTCTGTATCTGAGCCGGATTATGCAGAATCAAGCTGGGGGAACGGAAGAGATCCGCAGTTACAGGAGGGGCAGTGTTGTGTGATTACTGCCTGTGGAAATTATTCCATCTGATGACAGAGACAACCATCCGTTAATTAAATCAGGAGACCGAATGTTTGAAGATTTGTTTAATTCGCTAAAAACTTGCAGGGAAAAGATAGAAGATCTCCGGGGGCACCTTTGACATTGAGGGCAAAAAGAACCGAATAAAGGAGCTGGAAACAAAAAGCACAGAACCCAATTTCTGGGCAGATAACGAGAAAGCGCAGTCCATACTGAAAGAGATGAACACTCTCAAGTCCTGGACGCAGTCATGGGATTCCCTTCACCAGCATTCAGGGGAGCTGGATGTCCTGTGGGAACTCGCAGATGAGGAGCAGGACGAGGCTACCTATCAGGAGGCAGCTGCAGGATTGACCAGGCTCGAAGGGGAGATCGAAGATCTGGAACTGCGGAAGATGCTGGGCGGAGAGGATGACGAAAAGAATGCAATTCTGACCATACATCCAGGTGCAGGCGGGACTGAGTCCCAGGACTGGGCAGAAATTCTTTTCCGGATGTATGTCCGCTATGCGGAGCGAAAAGGTTTTAATGCTCAGGTGATGGATCTGTCAGGCGGTGAAGAAGCAGGCATTAAAAGTGCGACCATAGAGATCAGGGGCTCCTATGCATTCGGATATCTCAAGGCGGAAGCCGGGGTGCACCGCCTCGTGAGAATATCTCCCTTCGATTCGAACAAGAGACGTCATACATCTTTCGCATCCGTATTTGTGTATCCGGAAATTGAGGACAATATTGAAGTGGTGATCAATCCTGCGGATTTGAGGGTCGATACTTTTCGTGCATCAGGCGCCGGAGGCCAGCACGTGAACAAAACAAGTTCTGCAGTGAGAATCACCCATATCCCGACCGGTATCGTCGTCCAATGCCAGAATGAAAGGTCACAGCATCAGAACAAAGAGAACGCCATGAAAATCCTTATGGCGAGACTGTACCAGAAACAGAAAGAGGAAGAGGGCAAGAAATTAGAGGCTATTGAAAAAACGAAGAAGGTCATTGCCTGGGGAAATCAGATCCGGTCCTATGTTTTTCATCCGTACAATCTGGTTAAAGACCACCGTACAGAAGTAGAGACATCGGATGTGAACCGTGTCATCGATGGTGACCTGGACGAATTTGTCAGGGCTTACCTTCTGGAAACGTCCTAATCTATACAGGAGCCTGATTTTGGAAGTACTGGATGATTTGCGAAAGCAGCGATTGGAAAAATTGCATCAGATTCAGGAAATGGGCATACAGCCCTATGCGTACTCGTTTGTAACAACGCACAAAGTGAATGAAATTCTGGAAACCTTTGACCCGGGAAAAGAGGCTCCGGAAGTAACGATTGCAGGCCGGCTGATGTCTCTTCGCCGGATGGGAAAGGCCAGTTTCGCCCATTTGATGGACATGACAGGGCGCATTCAGATTTATATGAAACAGGACGAAGTTGGGGAAAAAAGTTACTCGCTGTTCAAGCTTCTGGACATAGGCGATATCATCGGCGTATCCGGCCAGGTTTTCCGGACGCATACGGGCGAAATCACAGTGGCAGTGAAGCGTCTGGAGCTTCTCTCAAAAACGCTCAGGCCTTTGCCTATCGTCAAAGAGAAAATACAGGATGAGGAGAAGATCGTTTACGACGCTTTTGCTGACAAAGAACTCCGTTACAGGCAGCGCTATGTGGACCTGGTGGTCAATTCCGATGTAAAGAAGGTGTTCATAGAGCGGTCGAAGATCATTTCTTCCATGAGGCGTTATCTTGAAGGACTGGGTTATATTGAAGTGGAGACGCCCGTATTGCAGCCCCTTTACGGAGGTGCTTTTGCCAGGCCTTTCATGACCCATCACAATACGCTGGACATGGAGCTTTATCTCAGGATAGCGGACGAGCTCTATCTGAAAAGGCTCATCGTGGGCGGATTCGAAGGCGTATTTGAGATTTCGAAGGACTTCCGCAACGAGGGCATGGACAGGGACCACAATCCGGAATTCACCATGATGGAACTCTATGTTGCTTTTCAGGATTACTGTTTCATGATGGATCTGGTTGAAAAGATGTTCGCTTTTTTATGCAGAGAAGTTTACGGTAAAACGAAAATCGGATTTCAGGGACTGGAACTGGAAATGGCTCCGCCCTGGAAAAGAATGTCCTATTTTGATGCCATTAAGATCCATACAGGACATGATCTGTATATGCAAGATGCCGATAAGGTAAAGGCTGCCGCCAGGGCACTTGGAGTTGAATTCGAACCGGATGCAGAAAGGGGCAGTCTTCTGGATGCCATTTTCTCAGAAATCGTGGAGCCGAAACTCATTCAACCGACTTTCATTACCGACTACCCTGTCGAGATTTCACCGCTCGCCAAGAAACACAGAAGCCTGGACGAGCTGGTGGAACGTTTCGAGGGATATATTGCAGGCAGGGAGATCTGTAATGCTTTCAGCGAGCTCAATGATCCCATGGAACAGAGGGAAAGACTTGAAGTACAGGCAAGGAAGAGGGCTCGTGGAGACGAGGAAGCCATGACCATAGATGAGGATTATCTGAGAGCCATGGAATACGGTATGCCTCCGACGGCAGGTCTTGGCGTTGGCATCGACCGGCTTGTTATGCTTTTAACGGATGCAGCATCGATCAGGGATGTGATTCTCTTCCCGCAGATGAGGACTGAGAAGGAAACGTGAAGCCATGCAGCACCCTCTCTATGAATTGTTCATTGCCGGGCGGTATCTGAAGGCGAGACGCAAGACCGGCTTCATCAATTTGATCACTTATATATCGATCTTCGGGGTTGCTATTGGCGTTGCAGCGCTCATCATCGTGCTTTCTGTGATGAACGGATTCGAATCGGAGGTCCGCACAAGGATCATTGGATTCGATGCGCATGTTCGTATAAAACGGTATTATGATGCTGGCATTGAAAATCCGGACAGCCTGATGCAGAGACTTACCGGAATTAATAATGTCACCGGATTGTCACCTTATATTCTCGACAAAGGAATGATACGCAAGGGAGACAGAAGCGCCGGTGTGATGATACGCGGTGCTGATGAGCGGACCCTGTTCAGCGTATCCGATTTAAAACAAAATATCATATATGGCGAACTGAACCTTGGGAACATAATCCAGGACGGTGGTCGGGCTATCCCGGGCATTGTTCTCGGCCGTTATGTAGCTGACCAGATACTGGCTGATGTGGGTGACCGGGTGGTCATTATCAGTCCCACAGGGGTTCATTCCATGTTTCAGGCACCTCCGGTCAAACAGTTCGTTGTGACCGGATATTTCGAAACCGGAATGTACGAATACGATGAAAGTTACGTCTACATATCGATCGATGCCGCCAGGGAACTCTTCCGCATGGGCAGGGCGGTTTCCGGTATAGAGCTCAGACTGGATGACCTTTATAAAGCCGATACTGTTGTGGAAGAGATAGACAGGCGTCTCGGATTTCCCTATTATTCCATGACCTGGTTCGAAATGAGGCGAAACCTTTTTGCATGGATGCAGCTGGAGAAATGGGCGATGTTCATCATTTTATGCCTTATCATTCTGGTTGCAGCTTTCAACATCATCAGTACTCTGATCATGGTCGTAATGGAGAAAACCCGTGATATCGGCATTCTGAAAGCGATGGGAGCGACAGCAGGAGGCATCACGAGGATCTTTCTCACCGAGGGGATAGTGGTCGGCATTGTGGGGACTTTGCTCGGCTCTTGCATAGGGGGGGTATTGTGCTGGGCTCAGATGAAATATAAATTCTTTGCTTTGCCCGGCGATGTGTATTTTATCAGCGTCCTGCCGGTTAAAATGCAGGTCCTGGATTTTGTGTTCATCGGAATAGCAGGGACCGTCATCTGTCTGCTGGCATCTGTGTATCCAGCCTACAAGGCTTCCAGACTGGTCCCCGTTGAAGCGATACGCTACGAGTGAAAGGTGTCTGGATGGAGAATTCGAATCCTGTTCTTCTCTCCGCAAAGGGAATCCATAAGAATTATCCTGTCGGAAAAACAGGAAAGCTTGATGTTCTGAAAGGCATAGATCTGGATATCTCCAGAGGGGAGATACTCGCCATAGTCGGTAAATCAGGTGTTGGCAAGAGCACTCTTCTCCATATCCTGGGTGCGCTGGACAGGCCTTCCCGTGGCGTAGTGGTACTCGACGGTACAAACGTATTCGAATTCAGCGAACAGAAACTGGCTTTTTTCCGGAATGAAACGGTCGGCTTCGTTTTCCAGTTCCACCACCTTCTGCCCGAATTCTCGGCTCTTGAGAATGTGGCCATGCCGGCTCTCATCCGGAGAATGCATCATTCGGAAGCCCTGGCGCGAGCACAAACACTTCTGGCAGAAGTGGGGCTCAGCGAGCGGATGGAGCACAGACCCAGGGAGCTGTCAGGAGGGGAGCAGCAGCGAGTGGCTTTTGCCAGAGCGCTCATGAACGATCCCAAGCTTGTTCTTGCGGACGAACCTTCAGGGAACCTGGACAGCGTGAACAGCGAAAGCCTTCATAAGATGATGTGGAATCTTGTGCGTGACAAGCAGAAGACCTTTGTGGTGGTGACCCATAACAGGGAACTGGCAACTCAGGCCGACCGCACCATCGAACTTTATGACGGCCAGATTAAATTCAGGGACAGGTAAAATGCTCTGCGAAAAGTGCCAGAAAAAAGACGCTGTGGTCCATTTCAAACAGGTGATCGGAAATCAGGTCAAGAACATCAATCTCTGCAAGGAATGCGCGCAGGATCAGGGACTGGATAATCCTCTGGTGGATCTTTCAAACGTTTTCGGTAAGCTGATCGTAGCGGTCTTGAGTGAGCATCTGGCCTCAAAAAACGAAAAGGGAACTGCCGGGGAAGAGCCTTCGCTGGTATGTGAGGCCTGCGGTCTTTCGTGGAACGAATTCAAGACAAAGGGGCGGCTGGGATGCACATCCTGTTATGACGTGTTCCACGAGGAGCTCAAACATCTGATCCGGCGCATTCATGGAACCAACCGGCACATTGGTTCATTCAAGAAGACGAGGGATAAGGATGAAAAAGAGACGTTCCGGAATCTCGAAAAGAGATTGAAAGAAGCTGTTGCCAATGAACAGTTTGAGATAGCAGCTCAGTTAAGAGACCGTCTCAGGGAAAAAAGAAACCACTCGAAGAAGCTGAAGGAATAGGACCGGTGTCCGGAATCGTCGATAAAGTCATTGAGACGAAAGCTACATGGATGTCAGGTAAATATCCGGAATCTGATATTATACTGACAAGCAGGGCACGATTGGCTCGAAATTTGCAAAATATTCACTTCGTGGACAGGGCCAGTGAGGCGGAAAAAGAGAAGGTCATACAGCAGGTTCTCGAGGCTTCGACCCGGACACCCATTTTGAAAAAAGCTCATTATTTTGATTTCAATTCACTGGATGTGCTGGACCGGATATTGTTCGTTGAGAAACGGTTGGTGAGCTCCGAATTTGCCGAAGCAGCCCATATGAGAGGATTGCTGGTCACTGAGGATGGGAACATCAGTGTGATGATCAATGAAGAGGACCATATCCGGATGCAGATCATCACAGGAGGTTTTTCGCTGGAAGATGCATGGTACCCTATCCGGAAACTCGAACAGGAACTCTCCGGACATCTCGCTTTTGCCAGTTCCGACCGTTTCGGATATCTGACAGCCTGTCCGAGCAATGTGGGCACGGCCGTACGTTTTTCGGTTTTCATTCATCTGCCCGCACTGGTTTTCACAAGGAAGATCGAATCTGTTTTCGAACAAACCATTCCGGCCGGAATCGCAATAAGAGGATTTTACGGGGAAGGAAGCAAGATCGTCGGCAATTTTTTCCAGATATCCAACCAGTACACACTGGGCTGGACGGAACAGGGTATACTCGACCGTATCATACCCCTTATCCGGAATGTCCTTGCAAAAGAGCGTGAAGCCAGGACCCTCTTGCTGAATGAGCAGAGACTTCAAATTGAGGATAAAATTTACCGTGCGCTGGGGATACTCTCCAATGCAAGGATACTCTCAACCATGGAATTTATCGATCTTATCTCAGCCATCAAGCTGGGAGTGGATCTTAACCTGTTAAAAGGTTTGAAAGATGTAGCGTTTAATGAAATGCTGATGTATGCGCAGCCTGCCCATATTCAGAAATCGAAGGGGAAGGTGCTGCCGGAATTGGAAAGGGACAGAATAAGAGCGGATTGGATCCGTGAGCGTCTGCATCTCAACTAGAATGCGACTCTAACATTATGGAAGGAAGTATTTAAATGATAAGAAATAATTTCTCACAGCGCGTTCAGGTGGTCATACAACTCTCGAGAGAGGAAGCGCTCCGTCTGGGACATGATTATATCGGTACTGAACATCTTCTGCTCGGATTGATAAGAGAGGGAGCCGGTGTGGCCATGGAAATGCTTCAGAATCTGGATATCGATCTGGATGAGCTCAAAAAAGCGCTGGAAGATGCCGTACGTTCAACCGGTGGGACGATCACGATGGGTAATATCCCCTTCACAAAAAAGGCGGAGACCGTTCTGCGCATTGCCGCTTCAGAGGCTGAACGTTACAAATCCAATGTCATCGGAACCGAGCATCTGCTTCTTGCGCTTTTGAAGGATCCGGACGGAGTGGCTGCCCAGATTCTCCATACATTTGATATTGCTTATGAAACGGTCCGGGAAGAGCTTGAGAATATACTGAAGGGAGCGAATGCCGGTGCAAAAGGATCCAAGGAGAAATCACAGACACCGGCTCTGGATCATTTCGGCCGGGATTTGACGGAATTGGCCGTAAAGGACGAACTGGATCCTGTGATCGGCAGGGATCAGGAGATTCAAAGAGTCGCCCAGATCCTTTCCAGGAGAAAGAAGAACAATCCGGTTCTCATCGGTGAACCCGGGGTCGGCAAGACTGCTATAGCGGAAGGTCTCGCCATGCGGATCATTCAGAAGAAAGTCTCCAGAGTACTGCACAACAAACGCGTGGTTACGCTGGACCTGGGAGCCATTGTGGCAGGCACCAAATACAGGGGTCAGTTCGAGGAGAGGATAAAGGCGGTAATT
>CAYXFJ010000069.1:0-13208 GCA_964464265.1 uncultured bacterium | reverse complement strand
CCGATATTCTCCATCGAGGACGGTATGGCTGAAGATGACTGGGAAGGGTGGAAAATCCAGACGGAAAAACTCGGGAATAAAATTCAGCTGGTGGGAGATGACCTTTTCGTCACCAATATCGAAAGGCTGAAAATGGGGATTGACAAGGGAGTCGCGAACAGCATCCTCATCAAGCTGAATCAGATCGGGACCCTGACCGAAACCCTGGATACGATCAAACTGGCTCAGGACAACGGTTACTCCTGGATGGTATCCCACAGGTCCGGCGAGACTGAAGACACGACCATCGCCGATTTCGTCGTGGCCACAGGAGGAGGTCAGATCAAGACCGGTTCCCCCTGCCGCAGCGAGCGGGTCGCCAAGTACAATCAGCTGATCCGGATCGAGGAAGATCTGGATACAGCCGCAATCTATTACGGAAGAAAGGTCCTGAAGCGCTGAATACCGGCCATTCCAGGGGATTGAGAATATCCGGTAAATCCGCAGGCAGGAAATGTCATTTTTACAGGTCCCGATATGATGTACAAATCGAATAACCGGCGGAGAAGGATCTGGATCGTGGGACTTTTGTTCCTTCTGACCCTTCTTCTGCTCTTTTCCACAGGAAAGCGCGGATTCATACAGCAGGTACGCGTACGTATCGAAAAACAGCGGCTCGAAAAAGAACGTCAGGCGCTGGAGGCAAGGATCACGGAACTGGAAAAAGAAAAAAAAGCGCTCTCTGATCCGGGTCCTGATCTCGTGGAAAAAATGGCCCGGGAAGAGGGCGGGATGGCAAAGAAGGACGAGAAAGTGTATATTGTTGTCCCCAAGGAGAATGAGTGATGTGGAATGAAATCAGAAAAACGCTTCTTGCGGGTCTGCTCGTTCTCGCTCCCATCACACTGACCGTCTACATCCTCTATTCCCTGTTCAAGTTTATGGACAACCTCCTGCGCGGTGTCGTGATCCAGTTTCTGATCACCCATCTCGGCCTGAGCCAGCCCAAAGCCGAGCTGATCCCGGGCCTGGGTATCCTTGCCATCCTGCTTCTGCTTTTCATTACCGGAGCCATCGCGAAAAACTATGCCGGCAGGAAACTCTTCGCCCTCGGGGATTATATCGTCACTCACATCCCGCTCGCGAACAGGATCTATATCGCGATACGCGAGATCAGCGAGGCGGTCCTCTCCGAAAAGGCGGAGGTTTTCAAGAAGGCTGTCCTGATCGAATTTCCGAGCAAAGGACTTTATTCCATCGCTTTTTTCACTCAGGACACGAAGGGACCTGTACAGGAGAAGCTGCAGCAGGATATCGTCAGCCTCTTTCTTCCGACAGCACCCAATCCGACGTCTGGTTATCTTCTCTTCGTGCCCAAATCCAAAGTGATCGAACTCGACATGCCGGTCGAAGATGCCCTGAAACTGGTCATTTCAGGCGGATCGATACATCTGAAAGACAAATGGGATTCTGCATCTTTCCCCCTGTTCAGGAAGGGAGAAAAAAGAAAACACTTCATCCGCAGAAAAAAAACATAATCACCCTGTCAAGTGAAGTGCTTTGCAGACCCGTTCCATGCGAACAGGAAAGGATGGTAAACATATCCTTGAGGATTAGGTTGTACATCTCCGCAAACGTTATTCAATGAAAAACCTATGAGAAAGCTCTCGGTCATATGGCTGGTAATAACCGCACTTTTCGGTACGGTAGCAAACAGAGCACATGCATTCCCGGCAGCCATGGACTCTTTATACACTCATTACCAGCGCGGACTCAACACAGATGACTGGTACGGGGGTTTTTCATGGATGAAAAATCTTTCCTCGCTCTACCGGATCCGGATCACAGAAAATGCCTTCTCTTCAAGACTAGAGGTAAGCCCTCAAAACGACAAATGGAAAGACCGGCACCAGTTTATGATTCAGTTCTCGCGGGTGCTGTCAGAACATGTTGATCTGGAAATAGCCGGAAACAGTTTTATCTATTCGGACAAGCAGTCCGGTTTTTTCAATGACATTAAAACGCATTTGATCTCCCTGGGAGCCACCTACCGTACCGGGAAAATGCGTATACCTGTAATGGCAGGCCTGAAAGAGGACGAGAGATACGATCAAAAGGACAGAGGTTTGAATTACCGTATCGGATTTGAGCTGCCGCTTCTGGAGCTCGGAGAATACCGCAACCAGTTCCTGTCATCCTATGAACAGGACGAGCTCGAGCGCAGGAAAAATTCGAGTCTGAATGTCTCCTATCTGGTGCACAGAAAATTCCTTGAGGACACGGAAGACTCCCTGAAACTGGGAATCAACAATCTGAGAAGGGACTATTACATTTCACCTGAAGGCGACATCGAAAGCCGGGAAGAAAAAGGCCAGCGTCTGGAGAACGTGCTGACCTACCGCCTCGGTTCCGGTCTTAAATGCCGGATTGACGGGGGACTGGCCTACAGGAATCTTCAAATCAGCCTTGTCGAAAAAGACACCAGGGATATCAAAAGGGAAAGGCGCGACTTTCATGCACACGGATCACTCGGCCTGCACTGGAGTACCCGGTCCTTCCGCGGATATACCTCGTTTCAGGTCATCAACGAAGACCAGACATACGAACTCGCCGAGACACTCCCCTCCTCCCCTTTTTCAGGGGGGAGTTATCTGGTCACGCCGGACAGCAAGAGTTCATATACCCAGCTGACTTTGCGCACGCTCTGGCATATCGGAGCCTGGGACACCCTGCACTTCTACTCCACTCTGCAACGGTACCGTTACGATACTCCCGATGACCGGAACTTCGACGACCGTGACGAATTGCGGTTCCGGTTCGACACGAGATATGATCACCGTTTTTCTTCCTCCCTGACCTGTGAGCTGGGGGTGAGCCTGAACCTGATCCACTTCGTATATATTTACGGACAGCGCAGCGCGGACAATAACTGGACACGGATCCTGAGATTCTATCCGGTGGTGACATGGCGGCCTTCATCACGATGGAAATTCACCCAGACCGTGGAAGTGCTTGCAAATTACGTGGCATATGATTACGAGTCGTTATTTCCAAACGTGAAAAGTTATTTATACCGCAAGTACCGCTTTGACGACTCCACCCGCGTGACCATCACTTCCAGGCTGGCACTGAACGCATTTTACCGTCTGGAGTTCGATGAGAACGGCAAATTTCTTTGGGACCAGTGGACGGAACAGAAACTGATAGACCGGGAAAGCCACACAATCGCATTGAACCTGGATTACAGGGTCGGCCGGATGCACATCGGACCAGGATACAGTTTCTACTACAGGCATGGATACAGGTATTCCCCGGGTCTCACAGGTGAAATCGAAAAAGAAGTGCATATCCGATTTAAAAGTCACGGCCCTCTTTTTAAAGTGGGAATTCAGACGGAAAGGTTGCGGTTCCTGTTCACAGGCAGCACCATTTCAACAAGAACACTGGAATCGAACAGGCAAATCCTGACCCGAGTCAACCTGCAAATGAGCTATTATATTTGAACTCAGAAGAGGACAGAATGAGTAAAAAGGATCATCACCCGGAAATCATTCGCATCACGATACCCAGCGATATCAAAGAATTGAAAAAAATCGAACAGCTTACGACCCATATCGCGAAAAAGCTGAACATGTCAGAGGATCAGGAAGACAACCTGTCAATTGCCGTAACCGAGGCTGTAGGCAATGCCATCGTTCACGGCAATAAAAAGAACCGCGAGAAAAGAGTGTCCATCTCCTTCCATATTCTTGAGAATAAACTGCGGATCAAAGTCAAAGACGAGGGAAAGGGATTCAAGCCCGAAACAGTTCTCAATCCGCTGGAGCCTGAGAATATCATGAAAGAAAGCGGCCGGGGGATCTTTATCCTGAAATCGCTCATGGATGACGTGAAGTATCGATTCTCAGCATCAGGCACCACACTGGAATTTACGATGAAATGCTGACCAGAACATGAACATTACCTACCTGACATCCCTCTTTTATCTGACCATAGGGGTCATCATCATACTCCTTGGGATCATTATATTCAAGGAGAACTTCCGGCAGCGCATCAACCGCATCACCGGAGTGATGATGTTCTTTGCAGGTACAGGCCCTATCTTCGCCGCATTTGGCTTGCTGCTTCAGCAGTCGCCGGCAGCGAACATGGATCTTGAGGTATTCCGGAAGATCTTTCTGGTATGGGAGTTTTTCTTCCCGCAAATGCTTCTCTTTTCAATGGTATTTCCAAGACAGCTGGGATGGCCCAAAAAACACAGGTACCTGGTTTATCTGATCTATTTCCCGCATCTGATCCATTTTCTGTTGATCCTCTCTTTCTCCAGTCCTGATCAGGTAAGTAATCTTATCGATCTTCAGGCGCTTTCAGACCGTTTCGGACTGATCATACAGCCTTTGACCATATTTCTGGGGCTGCTTCTGTCCCTTCTGAGCCTGATGTACGAATTCCATACCAATTTTTTCGCACTGATCAACCTGATTTATATCATTGCCGCAATCTCTCTTATGTTGTGGGGTTACCGGAGCCTTGAAAATCCCAGATTCAAGAAGCAGGTCGGGCTCGTGCTCTGGGGAATACGCGCCAGCGTGGGGCTCTATGCCATCGCTTTCATTTTCCCGCACCTGAATATACTGCACACATCGCAGCTTGTCGCCTATCTCTTAACATCCGGTGCACTGCTCATCGGGGCAGGATCCATAGCCTGGGCGATCATACGGTACCAGTTTCTCGATATACGGCTGATCATACGCCGGGGTTTGATATTCTCCATGGCATCGGCTGTTCTGATCGGTATTTATCTGATGATATACGGTCAGGGCAAGAAGTTCATCACCGGGATACTGAACATTCAGATCCCGGTGCTCGAAGTTCTTTTCATCATTCTGGCCCTGCTGTTCTTTCAGCCCATACTGAACTATCTGGAACAGATCCTTGAGCGCATATTCATGAAAGACAGGATGGACTACAGGAACGTGCTTCAGGACCTGAGTCACGACATCATGACCACGCTCGACATGAACGAACTCCAGGAGAAGATCACTTCCTCCCTGAAAGGGGCATTATCACTTGAAAACGTGTATCTTCTCGTTTCAAGCCGGAAAGACCACTTCATCCTCAACACAGAAGAGGAGCAGTTCCAGTTCGATATGGAGGAGGAATGGATACGGATACTGAAGGAAAGGGATGGTCCCATAGGATTCGACGAACTATCAGCGCATGTAGCCGAAGACCATTCTCTTGATAAGCTTCGTAAACTGAATCCTTATCTTTTCATTCCCTTAATCTACAGAAGCCAGCTCGTGGGGATACTGATACTGGGAGAAAAGATCGCAAAGACGAACTTTACCTCAGAGGACATGACCATTCTGTCCGTACTGTCGAATCAGGCGGCCATTGCGCTGGAAAATGCAGAGCTTTACAAGGACATGCTGGAAAAACAGCGCATCGAAGAGGAAATCGGGCTCGCCAGGGAAATACAGATCAATCTGCTTCCCAGAGTTTTCCCCTCGGGTGACCGCTTCGAACTGACCGGATACAATCTTCCCTCCAGGGAAATCGGAGGCGATTATTACGATTTTATCACCCTGAATGAACACAAGATCGGGATTGCGATCGGTGACGTTGCAGGAAAAGGAATACCTGCTGCAATTCTTATGTCGAATCTCCAGGCTGCCCTTCGCATCTCCGCTGCACGTTCTGTGGATACGCGCGAAGCCATTCAGGAAGTGAACATACATATCACCCGGACCACAACTCCGGAAAAATTCGCCACATTCTTTTACAGCGTTTTCGATACCCGAAAATTGACCCTCCAGTATACCAATGCAGGCCACAATTATCCCATACTGTGCCGCACGGACGGAAGTCATGAGTTCCTCAAGGAAGGCGGGATCATCGTCGGAGTCATGGAAGGGGCTCTCTATCAGGCCCGAACGGTCTCTCTCTATCCCGGCGATGTACTCGTTCTTTACACGGACGGCATTACAGAATCCCTGAATCCTGAGAACGAACAATTCGGGGAGGATCTTCTTGTCGAGATCGTGCGGAAGAGCTCGCATCTGTCGGCCCAGAACCTGCTGGACTTCATCCTTGACAGGGTAATCGAATTCACTCATGGATACCTTCAGGCAGACGACCTGACACTGGTCGTTCTGAAAGTGAAATGACTCTATGGAACAGGTGAACCTCAAAGGACTTTCCCGCCAGGAACTTCAGGATTTCGTACTTTCCATCGGTGAAAAGTCTTTCCGTGCAGGCCAGGTTTGGTCATGGATGTATCAGAAAGGGGCTGCGTCTTTCGATGAAATGACCAATATATCCAAAGACCTCAGGGCAGAATTCAAACAATTGGCAACGATCAGCTCGCTGGAAGAGGCCGGGAGGCGCACATCTGCGGTCAGCCAGACCGTCAAATTCCTCTGGAAACTGGAGGATGGACGGAATATCGAGTCCGTTTATATCCCTGAACAGGACAGGCGCACAGTCTGTATCTCCACTCAGGTGGGATGCGCAATGGGCTGTGTGTTTTGCGCCACAGGAGCAATGGGTTTCATCCGCAACCTCCAGGTACACGAGATACTAGACCAGGTCATCTGCATCACGCGCATCATCGGGATCAAACCGACAAACATCGTGGCGATGGGTATGGGAGAGCCCTTCCTTAATTATGAAAATGTAATGAAGGCCCTGGATATCATTAACGATCCTGAGGGCATAGCCATAGGGCACAGAAAGATCACGATTTCCACGGCAGGGATCGTTCCGGGGATCATGCGGTACACAAAAGAGAACCGGCCGTACAAACTGGCCATTTCCCTCAATGCCACAACAGATACCCTGCGGTCAAGGCTCATGCCTGTCAATAGAAAATACCCTGTTGCCGCCCTCATCGATGCTGCACGAGCCTATACACAGAACAGCCGCAAAAGGGTCACTTTCGAATACGTGCTGATACGCGGAAAAAACGACAGTCCTGAAGACGCACACAGGCTGCTCCGGATGCTCTCCGGCATTCCCTGCAAGGTGAATCTGATCCCGTATAATAAAACATGCGACGCCTTTGACCGTCCCGATGAACGTACGGTGCAGGCATTCGCGGAATCCATAAGGCCCCTCTGTGCACCGGTCACGCTTCGCCTCTCCCGGGGGGATGACATCGGGGGTGCCTGCGGACAGCTAACGGATGCGTCCACGAGACAAAAAAGCGCAGGAAAACGATTCTCCGGAAAAGATGCGGCTTCCGGTCATCAGGCCGGCGATCTCAGGAAACAAAGACGTCCAACAAAAAGATTCTCCGGAAGGAACGCAGCATCCGGAAAGCGGACTGGCGATTTCAGGAAAGAGAAACGCCGCGGGGGACAGTCGATCCGCAGGGACGCAGACACCGGTCATCAGGCCGGCGATCTCAGGAAGCAAAGACGTCCGGCAAAAAAATCCCCTGGCAGGGACGCAGACACCGGAAAGCAAGCAGGCACGCACACCAGGCAAAAGCGCCAGCGAACCCGGTTTACCGGCAAGAGGTGAGCTGTTATGTGCAGGCGATATTGTTTGTTTCTCGTTCTCTGGGCTATCGCGCCTGTTCCTGCACAGAATACGGGCGGAATTACCGGGAAAATTCTCGATGTGCGGGGAAAACCCGTACAGGAAATGCAGGTCATGCTGGTGGGCACGGATTTCGCGGATGTGACCGACTCAACCGGTACTTTTTTCATCGAAAACATCCGGCCGGGAACATACACTCTTCTTCTCGGGCACATCGCTTTCGAACGCAAACGCATAAGACCCGTCCGGATCGATTCAGGGCACAGGCTGGATCTGGGCATAATGAAAGTCAGGGAGCGGATTCTGCTCATGGAAGGGGTCATCGTATCTGCCACCCGGACCAGCCATCTGGCAGATGATGTGTCCCGGTCCGTCAACTGGGTCCCTGAAGCCCGTATCTCCGAGCGGAATCCCAGGTCCACTGCCGAAGCACTCCGTGAGGAGACGGGCATTTTCATACAGAAAACGGAACATGGAGGCGGTTCGGCGATCCTGCGCGGAATGGGTTCAAACCAGATCCTTATACTCGTTGACGGAATTCGTCTCAACAATGCAACGTATCGTCTTGGCAATCATCCGTATCTGACGTGGGTAGATCCCTTTACACTCGATCAGATCGAGGTGGTTCGCGGTCCGGCATCGGTGCTCTACGGAAGCGATGCGCTCGGGGGCACGATCAATCTGGTCACCCGCCGGCTGGATGATGCTGAAAACGGGATGCACATACGGCTGGCCGGAAGGGTCGCATCCGCAGACCGTGAAAAAACATCAAGGCTGGATTTCACGCTGAACCGGGGAAAGTTCGCCTTTATTACGGGTATAACTTATCAGGATTTCGGCGATTTGAGACGCGGCACGAACTCGAGTCATCCGGAACTGGAAAAATCGGTGAACGGCGCAGTGCAGAACCCCACTGCATTCAGCGCTTTTTATGTGGATTCGAAAGTTCTGTTCAGACCAACCCCTTCCCGGACCCTTACCTTCGCATATCAAAAGGGATCCAGGGACCATGTCCCCCGTTACGACAAATACGAGAACGACGGTTACTTCCGCTGGATCTATCATCCCCAGAACAGAGACCTCGTGTATCTCTCATACGAGAACCGGCTTCAGAGCAGATGGCTTTCTTCGGTGAAAGCAACGCTTTCCTATCACCGTCAGAAGGAAGGGAGGGAAAATCAAATGACCTCTCTCTCCCCGTTGACAGCAGATCTGACGGATGTGAGTACCGGCGGGTTTAATGTGCAGGCAGACGCCCTTCATGGAAAACATCTCGTAACCGCTGGCGCAGACGTGTACATGGACTATGTGAAATGTTCCAGGCATGAAACCGATCCTGTTTCAGGCCTGACCGAAAAAGTACTGCAGTCCCTTTATCCGGACGGATCGAGATACAACAGCTCCGGATTTTACCTGCAGGATGAATACCGTCTCTTCCCATGGTGGACCCTGATCTGCGGAGCACGGTTCAGCGCGTTCGAAGCTGTGTTCAGTGCTCCTGCCCCTTCACCCGCTGCTGCCAGTTTCGAAAAGATCACCCAGCATTTCCGTTCCATGACAGCCAGCCTGAACATGATCTTCCGGCTGGGCGGAGGATTTTCGTTCAATACAAATATGGGACAGGCATTCAGGGCTCCCAACCTGAGCGATATCACAAAACTGGGGGAATCCAAAGGCAATATATACGAAGTCCCGAATTTCAGCCTTCGGCCCGAGAAAATCCTCGGTCTGGATGCCGGCATCCTGTGGCATGACAGCCGGATAAAAGCTTCTGTCTCGCTCTTCAGCTCAGAGGTCACGGACCTTCTGGCAAGCGCAGAGTCCACGTACCTGGGACAGAACACCATTATCGTACACGGCGAACCTTTCAAGGTCAAATCAAAACAGAACACGGGAAACGCCCGGATCAGGGGTGTAGAGTCTTCCCTGGATCTCTTTTTTACCGAGCATATCGTTCTGATGGCCGGGATCACGGCCATCAGGGGTGACAACCTCACTCTGAACGAACCTGTGGGGGGCATCCCTCCTGTTTTCGGCCGGGCAGGTCTCAGGGGAGAATGGGACAGGTACTTGCTGGATTTTTATGTCAGATTCGCCTCTAAACAGGACAGGTTGTCTTCAGACGACCTGGACGATCCCCGTATTCCGCCAGGAGGCACACCCGGATGGGTCACGGTGAATATACGCGGATCGTTTTTCTTTTATCCGGGTATAAGCCTGCGGCTCGCATTGGAAAACATGATGGACATCAACTACAGGGAGCACGGTTCAGGGGTTAATGGCGCCGGCCGTAACTGGATCGCGGGACTCGAAATACAGCGTTGACGGTCAGACAGAAACGGAGTATTCTACCGGTTTTTATTCACAGGGAAAAAAGGGAAGCGGCAGGAAAGAAATTCTCATCGGAAATAAGGAGAGGTTATGAATTCACACATACGCAAGCTCGTATACCTTGCCAGCGCGGGACTCTCGATTCTCTTCATTTTGTGTTTTCAGAACCTCAGGGCAGGAGATCTGAGAACACCTTTTACAGAGAATATTGTCTGCGATCCTGCCGTTCCTTCACCCGAACAGGTTCTGGGCATATCCATCGGAACCCGTCCTGTTGACCATTCCGAAATCCTCCATTATCTAGAGGTGCTCTCCGGCGTTTCTTCCAGAACCCGGCTATTCGAAATCGGTACCTCGCATGAGGGAAGAAAATTCATGGTTCTTGCTGTCAGTTCTGCGGAAAATATAGGACGCCTGGAGACGATAAAGGAAAATCTGGCGAAGCTTGCGGATCCCAGGCGGATCCGTTCGAAGTCCGAGAAACAGGACCTCATTGAAAAAACCCCCGCTATCACATGGATGATGTACAATGTGCACGGGAACGAGATATCGGGTACGGATGCGGCTCTGGAGCTGGCCTATCTTCTCACCGCGGCACAGGACAGCGCAACCCTCGGACTTCTTGAATCCCTGGTCGTTTTCATCGATCCATCCCAGAATCCGGACGGCAGGGAGAGAACCCTTCTACAGCTCAAAGCATGGCGAAGCAAGGTATCCATATCCGACGCACAGAACATAGACCATACCGGCCTGTGGCCTTACGGACGCGGCAACCATTATCATTTTGATCTCAACCGCGACTGGTTCATCCTCTCACAGCCTGAAACACGCGCAAGAGTCCGTGCCATCACCGAATGGCATCCCCAGCTGGTCGTGGACGCCCATGAAATGGGATCTTTTTCCACCTATTTTTTCAATCCTCCGCGCGAACCCGTCAACCTCGAAATCCATCCGAAAATCAAAAACTGGTGGAAAATCTACGCAGCCGACCAGGCTGCCGCTTTTGACCTGCACGGATGGAGTTATTATACCCAGGAATCGTTCGACGAATGGTATCCGGGATACGGTAGTTCTCTCCCTTATTACCATGGTGCGGTCAGCATACTCTATGAGCAGGCAGGTACTGCAGGCTCCCAGGTGAAGCGTCCGGAGGGAACGCTTCTCACATTCAGCGAGGCGGTTCAGCATCAGCTGGTCAGCTCTCTCGCTAATCTCAGGACAACGGCGAAAAACAGAAAAGTCATCTTAAACGATTTTGCTACCATACCGGAAGAAGCACTCAGCAATCCTGACAAGAATGACATACAGGTTTTCATCATAGATCCCGGTCAGAATCCATCCCGCGTTATAAGGCTCCTTGAAACACTCGCACTTCAGGGAATCGAGATTGCTGTCGCGGAGGAGCCATTTAAAATGCTCGTGCAGGGATATATGAGCATGATCAAGACGATCCGTTCCTTTCCGGAGGGCACGTACTTTGTCCCCATCCAGCAGCCGCTGCGCTCTCTGGTGATCAATCTTTTAAGCCCTGAAATGCGCCTGACCAGCTCTTTCCTGAAGACCGAGAAGGAAAGTCTGAAAAAAGGCCGGGGAACCCGGATGTACGAAGTGGGAGCATGGTCCATGCCGCTTGCATACGGGGTTGACGCATTCATGGGATGGGAGGTTCCTTCTGTGAAAAGTGTGCCTTTCCGCTCCGTTCCCCTGGCAGGAACGGTCATGAACAACCCGAAACCTTCTTACGGCTTTCTTGTCGATTTCAGGGACGACAGCGCCATCGATGTACTGACCGGATGTTTTCATAAGGGATTTATGGTGCGCTGCGCTGAAAAAGCTTTCGAGACCGGGGCTGTATCCTATTCGAAGGGCAGCCTCCTTTTGCGGCTGAACGAAAATCCGGAAACCCTTGCAACAGATATTCTTGAAATCGCAAAACGCAGCCGGACACCTGTGAACGGTGTGAACAGCGCTCTCTGCGAAAAAGGGCCTGACCTCGGAGGGCATGAATTCAGGCTGCTGGCCGTTCCAAAAATAGCGGTTCTGACAGGACCCGATATTGACGAGGAGAGCTTTGGCGCGCTCTGGCACCTTCTGGACTCCGAGCTTGCCATCCCCCACTCCATTCTCAATATCGATGTAATTGGATATCTTGATCTGAGAAAATACAACGTGCTTGTTCTGCCTTCAGGCCGTTCATACAAAGAGATGCTCGGAGAAAAAGGCATGGGCAGCCTGAAAGAATGGACCTCAAACGGGGGCACTCTGATCGCACTGGGAGACGCCCCGGTGGCTTTTGTGGACAGCACGATGAAATTCAGCCAGGTCCGTCTGAGGCATCAGGTGCTCAAACAGCTTAAAGTCTATGATAAGGCAGTCGAATGGGAGAAACAGCTGGATGTCAATCCAATTGACAGTGTAGCCATATGGGAAGGGATCGGGATGGTGGAAAGCGACACCCTGAAAAAGACCGCAGGACAGGATGCTGAAAACCTGGCTGAAATGGACCGGCTCGGACGCCTTTATATGCCGCGGGGAGCGATCCTGAAAGCCGAACTGAACAGGGACCACTGGCTCAATTACGGTCTTGGACCGGATGTCCCTGCAATGGTTTACACTTCCAATGCCTATGTGTCCAGACCTCCGGTGGAAACTGCCGGGCGTTTCTCCGGTGCACAGGAATTGCGGCTGTCAGGCCTGGTATGGCCTGAAGCCAAAATCCGGTGGGCTCATTCAACTTTTATTTCACGGGAATCGGTGGGCAGGGGGCAGCTGATTCTGTTTACAGGAGAACCTCATTACCGTTCGTATTTTTACGGTACGAAACGGATTCTGATTCATGCCATGCTGCTGGGCCCCGGATTCGGAACCAGCGCAGCCGTACCCTACAGATCGGATGAAGAGGTGGAAGAGGGGAGATTCTACAGATAATAAATCTTCATTCAGGAGGTTTTTAAAGGAAGAAGGGATCTGAATTTTGAAGGGGAAAAGACCACATGAAAAAGCAAAAACCCGGACTGACATATCCATGAAAGAAAATGGCAGATCCGGCCGCCCACACCGGCTGAAGCAGGTTTCTTATTCCGTCATTCTTTTGGTACTGACCGGTATTTGCGCAGTTCTGTTCAGGGACCCGGCTTCTTTCGCACGGGGTAAAAAAGACAGCGCAGGCGCAAGACCGGATGCGCCGCAGAAGGTCACTGCTGCAGGTGACAGCGTCTCCTTTACTGTGGCGGGAGACATCATGGTGCATGATGCCCAGCTG
Organism: uncultured bacterium; assembly: GCA_964464265.1. GTDB lineage: Bacteria > Zhuqueibacterota > QNDG01 > QNDG01 > DSAB01 > CAYXFJ01. The sequence continues at coordinate 91 of CAYXFJ010000069.1, read as the reverse complement.
GAGTCCGCATGGAATGAAGAAGAAAACCGTTACGATTTCGATTCTGTTTTCCAGTATGTCACTTCCCTTTTATCCGGTTCAGATCTGACCC
>CAYXFJ010000068.1:0-13303 GCA_964464265.1 uncultured bacterium | reverse complement strand
CGGCCACCAAAATCAAAAGGCCGGGTATAAACATGCCCGGCCTTTTGATTCCTCCCCCACCCAAGGCACCCCAGGTTTTCACCTTTTTATAAAAAGGTTTTTTGAAAAATAATTATTTCTTAATTATGCAGAAAAGATTGATACCCATGGGCTCGCTCTCCACTTCGATCTCAGAAAACTCGAGACCGGCATTGCGGGTCATGGCGATCAGCTGCTGGGCGCTCCTGTGTATCAGGTACCATTTCCCCACAAGTTCCATGCCTCTTCTCGTGGGATTTTTCGGACTGAAATTGCCGAAAATGATCTGTCCGCCTTTCTTGAGATGTTTCCATGTTTTTTTCAGGAGAACAATGGCGACCCGGTCTTCCAGATAATCGAAAAGTCCTGCTGACCAGATCATATCGTACTCCCGGTCCGTTCGAAAGCGGAGTACGTTCGCCTTCTCGAAATAGACATTGTCCTGTGCATGAGTGTGCGCAAGAAGCTGTTTTGCGTATTCAATGGCCTGAGTCTCGGTATCGATACAGTGGAAATAGATATTCTTCCCGTTCTGGGACGTCTCGTAAGCTTCCAGAACATCCCTGCAGGGACCGCATCCCAGGTTCAAAATGTCGATTCGGGATTTTTTTGTGTGCGAGAGCTCGATGACTTTCTTGATGAAGTAATTTTTTCTGTTGCGCACGGATATGGCTGCTTCGTAACTGTGGAAGAGAAGGTCAAAGAGTTTTCCCCGGGGTGAGTTTGCAGTCTTGCCGGTATATATCCAGTCAATGAGCTGATAATCACCGGCATGCCCCAGAGGCTTTTCCCGCGTGCGGTTGTGCATAAGGCTCGAGTCAATGGTCCCGCACATTTCAAAAAACTCATCCTCCAGTTCTTTTTGGTTGGGTGCTCCCTCGATCAGTTCCGCGATATGATCGATCTTCCTGAAAAAATTCTCCTTGTACGCAGAAAGATTCGATGGTTCGATCGTGGTTAAAAACTGCGCAAAGTCTTCAAACTCGTGATGGATGTCATCCCGCATGCTGTAGTCCCCTGAGACTTGTGTCAGATTCGTCATATTTATAACGTTTTTGTAAAGAATATCAGGTAAATACTTATTAGCAAATAAGATACCAGATGTTTTTACACTGACAGATGAATCGGTCTAACTTAATGATATTTAATTGGTTGGAATTAGGGATTGGGAGGTGGGTGACAAGCCTGTGTACGTATGAGTATCATTCAGATGGCTAGAAATTGGTCACCATGCGTTATCAATTCTTGAAAACACTCCGGACCTTGTGACTCAGCGTCTCCAGGGTGTATGGCTTCTGCAGGAAGGAGTGGATGTTTTTGATCCCCTGGTGAAGTATCATTTGGTTCGTATATCCGGAGAGAAAGAGTACTTTCAGATTCTTCCGTCTGGATGTCAGTTTCCTGGCCAGCACCCTGCCATTCATTTTCGGCATTACCACGTCGGTCATGAGAAGGTCAATGGGTTTCTCAAAGCTCTCGGCAACATTGAGAGCTTCATTTCCTTCACTGGCCTGGAGGACAGTGTAACCCTGATTCTCGAGCATTCTTGCCGTGAGCTCTCTTACATCTTTTTCATCTTCGACAAGAAGTATGGTCTCCGTTCCTTTAGGCAGGTGCTGAGGATTTTTTGCCGGATTCTCTTCAATTCTATCTTTTCTGTAAACACGGGGCAAGTAGATTTTAAAAACAGTTCCTTTTCCAAGCTCGCTGTATACGAGGATGTCTCCCTCGCTCTGCTTTACAATTCCGTAAACGGAGGAGAGTCCAAGACCTGTACCAACCCCTTTTTGCTTGGTGGTGAAGAAGGGTTCGAAGATCCTGGCCTTGATCTCCTCTTTCATACCGGTACCCGTATCTGTGACAGACATCAGGATATAATCTCCCGGCTTGATACTTATCGTACGCTGGGAGCAATAGGTGCTGTCCAGATGAATATTATGGGTTTCTATGATCAGCCGGCCTCCGTTCGGCATGGCATCACGTGCATTGACGCAGAGATTTAAAAGGATCTGTTCCATTTGAAGGGGATCTGCATGGATGCGCCCCAGATCAGGATCGAGAAGTATATCGAGTTCTATATTCTCCCCAATAACCCGCGTCAGCATCTTTTTCAAATCTCTGATCACGGTGTTCAGATCCAGAGTTTTGGGGGACATCATCTGGCGTCTTGAGAACGCAAGAAGCTGAGCTACCAGATCAGCAGCCTTTTGCCCAACCCTGGCTATACATTCAATATCGTTGCGGGTAGGATCTTCGTCCGGCAAAGAATAAAGCAATAGTTCACTGGTTCCCAGTATCGCTGTAAGAAAATTGTTGAAATCATGGGCCACCCCGCCTGCCAGCTGCCCCACCACTGCAAGACGCTCGGACTGCAGGAGCTTCTGGGTCCGTTCCTGCACCTTCTTTTCCAGTTCCTTCGCATGGTTCTGGATTTTTTTATGGGCTGCTTCCAGTCGTTTGTGCGTATACCACTGCTGTTTTCGGACATAAAGATGAAATTGAGAACTGGCCAGAGCGATAATGATGGTGGAGATCATGAAAAAGTTATTGCTTAAAAATATTCCTGTTTGATCCGGCTGGAGGACGAAGAGATTGGGAATGAAATAGGAGAGCCAGACCAGGGAGAAAACAATGATACCTTCATTCAGTGTGAGAGGTAGCAGGATACCGAAACCGAGAAGCGGCAGATTGATGCCCGCATAGTAACGGTCCACCGGCCCTTCATCGAGATGGCACATTAAAGCGATGGATCCGCCGACGACGATTGCCAGAAAGGCCCCGAACCAGTATGGATGTTTCTTTCCGTGCGGAGTCTTGAGGAGAAGAAAAACGGTTATAGAGATCAGGGTCACACTGAGGCGGATCACGAAGAAGGGCTTTACCGCGTGGTATTTGAAGACGAGGTCGAGCATACCGAACAGGGGAACAAGCACGGCTGCGAGTATTGCTCCAATGGCAACCGTCCTGGTGAGCATGTGCTGCCTCTCGACTTCAAATTCAAGGGCAAGAGGTCCCGTAGTATCATAGGATTCGCTGCCGTTAAAGACCAGAGACCTGATCCATTCTATCATGTTGTTTTTTCGAAGTGCCATCCTCTTTACCGTCAGGCTTGATGATATTCCGGTTGTACTGTTGAGATTTTCAGAGATATCTGATCCATCTCAACAATCTTGCTCAAGGCTTCGTTCATATGCATACCTTCAGGACTCATCGCACAGCGGTTCCACTGTTCTATGTTGGGAACGGTGCACCTGCAGTAAAATATGCGTCTGCCCTGATCGAGTATATTCCACAGGTCGTAGTGAATAGCGCCCCAGCGCTGCTGGACAGGCCAGAACTGTTCCAGGAAATGAAAGAAATCTTTCTGTTTTTTATTGGCCTTGAGTACGTTCTTATAAGTTACATAGTACATGGATGCCTTCCTCTATTCCGGCGTTTTCAGGGGATCCTGGTTCCTTACAAGCATTACATGTTGAATGTTTTCTTTCACTTTGAAAGGGGAAATCCCTTTTTCCGGTTATAATATCTGGGAAATGCATACACCTGTCAGCCTATTGATATTAATAAACTTGTGAACGATGCTTCTGTTTTTTCCCCTAACATATCTCTTTCAATGGAACGCGCTGATTGGGAATCAGGCAAACACCGTACCACTATTAAAAATCAACAGAATAATCTGTATGCCGGAAATGTGCGGCTTTCAGGATTATAAATTTTGAGGGTTTAAACAGGATGAAAAACGGTGTGGGGGATCCGTCACCTTTTCTGTATATGTATTCGGCGGATCAGGGCTTCCTTACCTTCAGTGATTTCAATGTGGTTTCCGCTGCAGTCCGGACATGAAAATGCGGGCAGACGGAGATGATAAACAGGATCCTCGATGAGCTTCAGCACTCCTTCGTATCCGCAGTCACAGCACAATAGTTTTCCCGGGATGCGTCTGAATAAAATCTCCGCTCCGGCGGCCGGTGTTCCCTCAAAGCCGGTCCGGACCCAGAATTCGATTTGTTCTATTCCTAAAAAGGTGAGTTCACCTATCTCGATCTCCACGGAAGTTATCTTTTCCGCATTTTGCTTCTCAGCCTCGCAGAGAACGGTCTCCACGATGGATTGTGCGATCGCTGCTTCGTGCATCTATTTCCCGGAAAGGTTCAGGGCCTGGATAAGATCGGGTATGCCTTCGCCGGTCCTGGCGTTCGTGAATACCACACGTATGCCGGATTTGATCCTCTTTGCATCTTCTTTGAGCTGACCGGCATCCACGGTCATGGCCTCCGCCATATCGATTTTATTGATTGCCAGAACCGATGCATCCCTGAATATATAGGGATGCTTTACGATCATGTAAGGCCCCTCGGTCGTGGAAACAACGACCATGCGCTGATGTGCGCCCACGGGGAAGCTTGAGGGACAGATGAGATTGCCCACATTCTCTATAAAGATGAGATCGAGCTCTTTAAGATTTAAAAGGTCCAGTGCGTTTTTTACCAGATGAGCGTCCAGGTGGCAGCCTCCATCCGTATTGATCTGCAGGACTTCAGCACCTTTTTCCCTGATCCGGTCAGCGTCAATGGTGGTTGTGAGATCACCGGCTACAGCAGCAGTCCGGTACCTGTCTCTCAGATGGGAGACGAGCTGCTGAATAATGCTCGTTTTACCGGAACCGATAGATCCGAGCACATCGATAGCCTGAATCCTGAAACTGTCGAGCCGTTTCAGATTTTCCCGGGCAAGCTCATCGTTTTTCTCCAGGACGTTCTGCTCTATTTTTATCTCCAGTATTTTTCCGTTGGAGGTATGTATGGTATTCATGCCTTCTACTCCGGTAAATCGGTTCTGAATGTCAGAATACAGGAACTTTAAAAATTACGACATTTCGGTTCGAAATGCAAATGGAAATGAGAGGATAAAAATGTAGGAATGGATGGCAGTATCAATGGAGAAAGAGGCTGCTTATTCCCGAATGAGATCCTGATCCATGAACCGGTTCCGTGTGCGTTCCACGATATCCCGGGAAAAATATACAAACCTTGACTTTTGCGGGAAATTCCCGCATATTATACAAAATGAATAAGGGAATCCATACAGGAGGATATCGAATGGGAAATCCAATAGTGAAATATGTATCCATGGTACCGGTTCTCAGGGCAGCCGAACGATCCTCTCTTGATGGCAGGCATGCATCCATCGGAGCCTTCAATGTGAATTTTTACTCCCAGGCTGCTGGCATTCTGGAAGGACTGCGCAGGGCCGATGCTCCGGGTATCATTCAGGCAAGCCGCGGCGCCAACAAATTCCAGGGGGGTCCGGACAGGATCGCAGCCATGGTCAAAAAAGCCATGACGGACAGCGGGCACAAGCTGCCTGTAGCGCTCCATCTCGATCACGGGGATGAGGAGAACGCACGCCTTTGCGTGGACCAGGGATTCAGCTCAGTAATGATCGATGCCTCCAAACTTGATCTGAATGAGAATATAGCTGCCACAAAGCGAATCGCGGATTATGCCCATCCGCATGATATCAGCGTGGAAGGTGAAATAGGAAAACTGGCGGGCGTGGAGGAGGATGTGGTCCATGCAAAAACCACATATGCCAATCCTCTGCTCGTTCCGTTTTTCTTTGACGAGACGGGGGCAGATGCCCTGGCGATCGCATACGGAACGTCGCATGGTCCCAATAAAGGCTCCGGCCTGGAGAATCTGGCAGTTCACATTGTCGATGCCAGCTACAGGGGCATGACTGCATACAGGCAGAATGAAGACCATTTTCTCGTGAGTCACGGTTCATCCACCGTGCCCCGTGATCTCATAGACGAACTGAACAAGTACGGAGGAAATGTTAAAGGAGCTGCAGGCATTCCCATGCACAAGCTTAAAGAAGCAATCAAAGCCGGTATAAGGAAGATCAATATCGATACAGATCTCAGGCTGGGGATCACAGCACTTTTCCGGAAATATTTTAAGGAACATCCAGGCATTGAAAAGGGATCCCCTGCAATACTCGTGCCCATCAAGAAAGTGCTGGACGAACATCCGGAGGCGATCGATCCAAGGGATTATTTGAAGGTCATTCCCATCGAACTTCTCAGGGACGATCCCAAAGGCACGGATCTGGAAGAGATCATGGTGATGGTGAGGGAACGCATCGCGCAGCATGTGGAGATGCTGGTGCAGGAATTTGGATCAGCCGGGCTTGCAGGGAAGGTTAAAGCATAACTGCCGATCAAAGCGGGATCAGGGCTGCAGGTTTTCCTCATTTGCGGATTGCGGTCTTTTCCTGAAGATTCTTGCGGGAAAAGTATACCCGAATATCATCAGAAATCCGGCCATGAAAGAATAACTGAACGTAAATAACGATTCCCTCTGATAAACCGGAGGCCTCCCTGAAAGGAGGCCTTCTGCTTTATAGAGGACAAATCCTATACCTCCGAGAAGAAGGCCAAGAAAAAGGGTGACAAAATATTGCAGTCCCTGTTTTTCAATCCATTTTCGTTCTTCAAGCCTGAAAAGAAAATATCCCGCGATCATGCCCAGGAGGGGGACAACGAGGGGCGAGCCGGGAGTACTCTCGAGAATACCCGGAATAGAGATTATGATTGCACCTGCCAGACATCCCGCTGCCAGGAAGAGTATGATTCTCAGTTTGTTGTTACTTTTGCTGGAGAAAGCTCCGGCGAGATAAACCGCCACGCCGATGAAGAAGAAGAGAAAAATAGAATCCATCAGAAACTCTCCCCGGGTGATGGCAAATCTCCTGATTTTACATCTCCCACATATTTTGATGCGGCACTTCGTATGGTTTTAGCAAGCTCCGCATAGCGCCGGGCGAATTTGGGCTTGAATGTTTCGAACAGTCCGAGAATATCATGGGTCACGAGTATCTGACCGTCGCAGTGCGGTCCGGCCCCGATTCCTATGGTGGGTATTTTGAGAGAACGCGTGACTTCACGGGACAGGCTGGCCGGAATTTTTTCGAGCACAATGGCGAAAGCCCCGGCTTCCTCGAGTATCTTTGCGTCTTTTTTGAGCTGCCTGGCCTCTTCTTTCTGTTTCCCGCGCAGACCGTATCCGCCAAAAGCGTGAACGGACTGCGGTGTCAATCCCAGATGACCCATAACAGGTATGCCCACTTTCACAAGACGGTGGATGGTCTCTGCAACGATCTCGCCTCCTTCGACCTTCACGCCATCACTCCCACCCTCCTTGAGGAACCGGCCTGCGTTCCTGACAGCCTCCTCCACACTGATTTGAAAGGAAAGAAAGGGCATGTCACCGATCACCAGTGCCCTCTTTACGCTGCGGCTGACGGCCTGGGTGTGATAGATCATCTGATCCATGGTGATTGGCAGTGTGGTCTGGTGGCCAGCGAAGACCATGGCCCCTGAATCTCCCACAAGGATCAGTTCGACACCGGCCTCATCGAGCAGTGAGGCCATAACGCAGTCGTATGCCGTGAGACAGGCGATCTTTTCACCGGCGGCCTTCATGGACAGAATCCGGGGGACTGTGATTTTTTTTATTTCATCCATGACATTCCTCCATGGCAGGCCGGAATCCCCTCATGGATTCGCCCGCTGGTTTTTCATGGAAAACGCGTTGAGTTCACTGGTCTTTCGCGGAAAGCGCGGTTAGGTTCACTGGTTTTTCACGGAAGGCGCGGCTGTCCGGATCAGGGCGTCTTCATGGCCAGCACGGAATCCATGACAGAGATCAATTCTTTAGCATTCCGGTAGCCGAGGATGTGTTTCAGTTTCCGGCCTCCGCTGTCCATGAATAGCATGTTGGGGATCCCGATGCCTCCGTATTTCTGCGCGTTCGAGTTGTAGGAATTTGCGATATCCGGCTGTTTATCCACATCTATACGGACCAACACAAAAGCTTTCGTTTTCCGGATCACTTCCGGATGACTGAATGTGGAGTCCTCCATCTTCTGGCAGGGCGGACACCAGACTGCCATGAAATCCACCATGACCGGTTTCCCGGAGGTTCTGGCCTCTGACAGGCTCTTTTCCATATTGGTATTCCATGCAATTTCCGGAGTTTTCCCGGAACACATGACCAGAATAAGAACAGCTGCAGCGATCAGGGTAAGCAGGATGAAGATTTTTCGGGACATGTTGTCTCCTCGTCAGAATGGGTTAGTATCAATAATAAACAGTGAGGGTCTTCCCTGTTTCAGGTTCCTCACTGAATGGTGATCCTCTTATGACCATAGGTCCGGCAATTATCCGGGGCCTTATTTTTTGAGAGCAGTGTAAAAGGCCTTCCAGAACGGATCCACGCGCGGATGGGAGAATGGTTTCTCCTTCCCGTTCTCGTTTACGGTGATCCCTTTTCCCGGGGGGGTCAACTCGCCTGCAATGGATGCGGCTATTTTTTTCTTTTTCAAAGCCCGGACCACTTCGTCCGCTTTATGCGGCCTGCAGGAGAGTATCAGCGTTCCCTCGCTGATCGCTGCATAAGGATCACGGATTCCGAAGAGCTCGCATACTTCGAAGACCCCTTTTTCGACGACAATGGCGCTTTTGTCAAGCCTTGCGCCAAGCCCTGCGGCCTGGGCCAGCTCATAGATCCCGCCCCAGATGCCGCACTCTGTGGCATCGTGCATGGATGTAATGCCCTGTTCCCGGACGCCCACAGACACGGCAGTCATGGCATCTTCAACAACGGACATCTTATAGAATATTTTCTGTGCATTCTTTGCAAAGGATTTACCGAATACTTTCCCGATTCGGTCCGGGAACAGGGTCGCGAATATACCTGTGGATTCAATGGCAGGTCCCTTGGTGATGATGAGAAGGTCCCCTGCCCGCGCCATTGCGGGTGTCACGTACCGGTCCAGAGGCCCCACCGCAAGAACGGTGGCTCCACCCACCATGGGAAAATGGCAGTTTTCGTATCTTCCGGTATGGCCGCACACCACGGCCATACCGAGTTTCTCGCATTCCCTGTGCATAACTTTCCACGTGATTTCCAGATCCTCCTCATTCATCTCCATGGGGAGGTTGAGGTCTATGCTGAGGTATGTCGGAGGAAGGCCGCTGGTCACGACGTCAGAGGCAAGTATATGGATCGCGAACCAGGCGGCTCTCTCATATCCGTATTCAGGTACGATGAACACAGGATCCGCTGTCATGGCCACTGCCTGATCACCTATCCTGACGATGCCCACGTCGACCCCGCTTTGCGGCGGGACGAGCACTGTATTGCGTCTGGCTCCAAGGCGGGGGTAGATGAGTTCCTCGAACACCTCCGGAGAGATTTTTCCTATGTCTGGAAGTCTGGTTTTCATTCTTTCCTCGATTGGTTTTGCTTATGCTTCTATACGGTCGATCCACGCAGAACCGGAAACACGGTCTCTGTCGTAGAACACGGCAAGCTGCCCGGGGGTTATGGCCCGCTGCGGGCTGTCGAAGATCACCTGGACCCGGTCGCCTTCTATTTTCATTTCCGCACGAGCAGGCCTGTGCTTGTACCGGATCTTCACCATAACACGCTCAGGAGGGGAGGAGATCCAGTGTGCGCCTGTGGCCATGAAACGGGAGTGGCAAAGATCTTTTTCATCTCCGATAGTGATGGTATTGGATTCCGCATCGATGCGGATCACATAAACCGGCCTTCCGAGAGCGATTCCCAGACCTTTGCGCTGGCCTATGGTATAGTGAATGATCCCATGATGACGTCCCACGATGCGGCCTTCTGTATCCAGTATGGGTCCCTGAGGAAAGGATCTGCCGCACTGGCGTTCGATAAAAGCAGCTACATTGCCATCCGGGATGAAGCAGACCTCCTGGCTCTCCTTCTTTTCCGCAACCGGCAGGCGGTATTGCCTGGCCAGGCCGCGTATCTGCTGTTTGGAAAACACTCCCACCGGGAACAGGGTCCTCGCGAGCTGTGAAGGATCGAGCCGCGCCAGAAAATAGGACTGGTCTTTTCTCCTCTCCTTTCCCTTCCTCAAGGACCATCTGCCGTCGCGGCTTTTCGAGACAACAGCGTAATGCCCTGTTGCGAAGAGATCCGCACCCAGAATTATTGCCTCCTGGAACAGACCCCCGAATTTGATCCTTGGATTGCACACAGCGCATGGATTTGGTGTGCGCCCCAGCATGTATTCGGAAACAAAGTAATCGACCACACTGGATTTGAAAGAACGGTCGAGGGAGACCACATGATGAGGGATGCCCAGTTTTCGGGCTACCTGATCTGCATCCTCAATATCTTTTTCATTACTGCTCTCTCCCTCGCTCCAGCGCCTCAGGGTGAAGCCTGTCACGTGGTATCCTCTGTCCTTAAGCAGCGCAGCGGCAACCGAGGAATCCACCCCTCCGCTCATAGCCACGGCAACAGATTCAGGCATATGATAGTATTCCCTCAACGGGCAGTTTTATGTCATCCGGTCTAAACATATTCGAGCATTCTCTCAAGGGCGCCTCTTGCCCGGTCCATGACCGAAGGGTCGAGTTCAATACGGTGCTGCTCTTTGGCCAGTGCATTGTACACGTCGGGCAGCTGCGTGGCTTTCATGCCGCGGCATGTCTTGGCAGTTCCTGCGGAATAAAACTGCTTGTCCGGATTTTCCTTTTTAAGCCTGTAGAGCATACCCGCCTCGGTTCCCAGAAGGAACTTGTTTTTATTAGAGGTTCCGGCGAACCTGACCATGGCGCTGGTGGAAAGTACCTCATCTGCCATATCGACCACTTCCGGCGGGCATTCCGGATGTACGACAAGCACAGCATCCGGGTGGGCTTCCTTTGCCTTCCGGACCTCGGCCGGGTCAAAGCGCTGGTGTACGTAGCAGAATCCTTCCCAGGGAATTATTTTTTTCTTTGTAAAACGCTGTACGTAATGGGCCAGGTTCTTGTCAGGGGTGAAGATGATCTCATCCGCTTTCACGTTCTCAACGACCCTGACCGCATTGGCGGAAGTACAGCACACGTCAGATTCCGCCTTGACCTCTGCTGTGGAGTTGACATAGGTCACCACAGTGGCCCGTGGATGCTTTTTCTTCAGAGCCCGCAATTCGTTCACGTTCACCATTTCGGCCATGGGACAGCCCGCATCGAGGCGCGGGAGGAGTACGGTTTTGTCCGGGGAGAGTATCTTTGCTGTTTCGGCCATGAATTTCACACCGCAGAAAACAATCAGGGGTTCCGGGGTCTGGGCCGCTTTCCTGGAAAGATCCAGCGAATCTCCCAGAAAATCCGCGATATCCTGTATTTCTCCGCGCTGATAGTTGTGAACAAGAAGGACAGCTTTTTTTTGTTTTTTCAGTTTGAGGATTTCCTGTATGATTCCGGTCATGTTCCCTTCCTCCATGGTGAAAGCGCCCTGAGCCTTTCCACTGCAAGGACGATGATTCCGGATGCCATGTCTATCTCTTTCTCCGTGGTGAAGCGGCCAAGCGTGAGACGCAGGCTTCCCCTCGCCAGTTCTGGAGGACAGCCGATAGCAAGAAGCACATGAGAAGCTTCCGTGGAACCGGCACTGCAGGCCGATCCACTGGATGCTGCAATGCACCCTGTATCGAGTTCCATGAGCAGGGATTCGCCTTCCACATGTTCCAGGGAGAGATTGATATTGTTGGCGAGACGCTTCTCCCTGTGACCGTTAAGATGCACACCGTCCATAGAGAAAAGCGCTTCAAGAAGCCGGTCACGGAGTGAACCTATTCTTTTTCCCTCTTTTTCCATTTCGCTTGCGGCGATAAGAGCTGCTTTTCCCAGTCCCACAATGCCGGGGACGTTATGGGTGGAGCTTCTTCTGCCCGACTCGTGGGAGCCGCCGTGTAAAAGAGGGGTGAACGGTGTTTTTTCGCGTATGTACAGGGCACCCACGCCTTTGGGGCCGTATAGTTTATGTGCGGAAAGGGCGAGGAAATCGATATTCATTGCGTCCACGTCTATGGGGACATGACCGAAGGTCTGAACAGCGTCCGTGTGGAAAGGGATATCGTGTTCCTTTGCGATGTGCCCGATTTCTGCTATGGGTTGAAGGGTTCCAATCTCGTTGTTCGCATGCATGGCACTGATGAGAACTGTGTTCCGGGTAACAGCCCTGCGGATATCATCCGGATCCACAAGTCCTTCTCTGTTGACCGGAACGACCGTGATGCTGACCCCCAGAGACTGCATATATTCAAAGGTATGGAGCACGGCATGGTGCTCGATAGCTGTTGTGATGATATGGGTTCCCTTTGTTCTCAGAGGGATCCCCTTGATGGCAGTATTGTCGGACTCCGTGCCGCCGCTTGTGAATACGATCTCCCCGGAGTTCGCTCCGATAAGATCCGCCACCTGTTTCCTTGCAGCTTCCACAGCTTCCCTGGATTCCATTCCGAGGCGGTGTGTGGAGGACGGGTTGCCGAATTTCTCTGTAAAGTACGGCTTCATGAACCCGGCAACTCTGGGGTCAACAGGTGTTGTGGCTGCATTGTCCAGATAGATGTACATGAATCTCCTTGGTTACTATTTGGTTAAACACGATTTTTAAATATATTTATTTCCCGTTTTAAAATCAAGAACACCCGCCGTTTATCTCATCCAGTGAGCGGGGAAATAGTGCGTGAAATCCCATCTTCGCCCGACTGTCCGGCTCGCCTGAAATCTCATATTGTCGAAGGGGTAAAGTATCATATTGCCGTCCTTATCCCTGACGAGCATATCTGCTGTGCCGTCGTAGTTCCAATCCTCAGGGAAGTAATGGGTGAAATTCCACCTGGCTCCCACCTTCGACGGCTCTCCAAAACGGTCTCCCAGGAAAGGATAAAGAATGAGATCTCCATTCTCGTTCCGCACCATCAGATCGCAGAGTCCGTCTCCCGTCCAGTCCGCCGGGAAATAGCCGGTGAAATTCCATCCTTTTCCCACTTTCTCGCCGGCTCCGTACAGGGTGTTATTCACCATCGAGTAGAGCAGGAGATCTCCGGCTGAGGACCTGACGATCATGTCCGGTGTGACCACGCCTGTCCAGTAGGCTACAAAATAGTGGGCGAAATCGAATTTTCTGCCAATGGTTTTGCTCGGTTGAAAGGATCTGTTCACAAAGGGATAAAGGATCAGATCTCCCTGATCGTTCAGTACCACCAGGTCGGCCGTGCTGTCCGCGTTCCAGTCCGCTGGGAGGTACTGCACGAAGTTGAACTTGCTTCCCACTTTCTGAGGGCCTCCAGGGATGTTGAAGGCTCCATCCTGAAAAGGATAGAGAATGAGGCTCGCGTTCGTGTTTCTGGCCATCATGTCCGGGATTCCGTCACCCGTCCAGTCTGCAACCATATAATCGGTGAAGTC
>CAYXFJ010000067.1:0-13390 GCA_964464265.1 uncultured bacterium | reverse complement strand
TGTAGAAAAATATTGTCTCATCCGAATCCGCACGGTCGCCGCTTTACGGCCGGGATCCCCCGAAAAAACGAATTATCGTCCATCCATCAGGGAAGCGATAACGGATGTTTCGGCGTGCAACCTTTCACGCCGGACTGTTCCCGCATCAGGAACAAAATGATGGATGAAACGCCTCGGGCGCAGAATAAGTCGCTTGCGCAATCTAGGTACGGTCATGCTGGCAGCCATCATGAAAAGGATCTTTTCACGTCCCTTCTCGGCGATCGCCGTATCCAGTGCTTTCTGAACCGAATAAAAAGGACGAATAAAAATGGACTTCATGACTTCGGGATCGATGCCTGTCACCGCCCACATCTGAGCCCACCTTGCGATCTCGGCCATTTTTGCCGCCTTGTGATAGCCGAGCACATATCCCTGTTCGATCTTGTCCAGCACTCCCTGCGGATCCGGGGAGCTGGCCAGCAATTTGACGAAGGTATCGTGACCGACACCGCTCCTGCATCTGGAAACAAGTATCAGAATCCCGTTCGGATTGAGGGCCAGCTTGGCATTGTCCAATGCTTTCTGAGACTGGTAAAGGTCCACATCCATGGGATGGGGCGCAACGGCGACCACGATATCATACTTCTCCCTGATCTCGACTGAGAACACCTCATGGGATTTTTCAATGGCCGCCTTGAGTGATTCCGTGATGTCCCCTGCCGTGGCTGCATAGATGCAGTCATCTCTATCGAGAACAGTCATGATGGAGAAGATCTCTTTATCCTTGATGACCCTGATGGCATCTTCCATATCCTCATGAACGGGATTCCCGTCAAGTACCATAGCCTGGGCGCTCATCTTCAGGGCCAGTTTGTGGTTCTGTTCGATGGTACTGTAGGCGGCGATACCCGGAAGAAAGGCTTTTCTGCCCCCCGTGTACCCTGCAAAATAATGTGGCTCCACAGAGCCGATGATGGCGATCTTGTGCGCCTCGACTCCCAGACGGTTGACTTTCATCTCCGTGCCATTCTTTGAAACACCCAGAGACACCATCTCATCATCCTTCTTCGCATCATGAACATAAATGCGGTCCCGGAATTCGGAGAGATGTTTGCCGAAGATCTCCTCAAGCTCATCCTCTGTCGGCGCACGGTGACAGCCCGTGGCAATGATAAAACGTATATTATAGTTCCTGATCTTCGGATGGATGATATCCAGCACCTTGGCGGTCGGCGTCGGCCTGGTGCCATCATTGACGATGAAGAGCACGTCCCTGGTATCCTCCAGGAAAGCATCGAACGACCGACAACCTATGGGATTCTCCAGCGCGTGAAGCAGCGTTTCCACCTCGTCCTGGATAGCTACTTCATTGGGATAGACTATTTCACCGAAACAATCATCGTCGATATAGGTTTCCAGAAAATCACGCCCGTATGGGATGTCGATACGCATAAAGATAATTTTCCCCGTCTCATCGCGACCAGACCGCGCTCATGCTGAACCGCCCGGAGGATTTCAAATGATCCTGCTCTCTTCCAGTTTTTCGATAATGCTCTTCACTCCCGCAGCCGATGTGGCCAGTGCTTCCTTTTCCTCATCCGTCAGGTTCAGCTCGATGATCTCTTCCACACCGTTCTTGCCGAGCTTCACAGGGACTCCCACAAAAAGTCCCTCAATCCCGTATTCTCCCCTAAGATAGGCGGAGCAGGGCAATATCCGCATCTTGTTCCGCACAACACATTCCACCATCTCTGCCACCGATGCGGCAGGCGCCCAGAAGGCGCTTCCTGATTTCAGATAGGAGACGATTTCAGCTCCTCCCGTGCGGGTTCTCTCGATCAGCCTGTCAATGGTGTCTTTCGTGAGAAGTTCCGGTATGGGAATGCCGCTTACCGTAGCATACCTGGGTAGCGGCACCATGGAGTCTCCATGACCGCCCAGGACCAGGGCGGTCGTATCTGTCACACTCACACCCAGCTCCGTAGCCAGAAAATACCGAAATCTCGTTGCATCCAGAACGCCTGCCATGCCCACCACGCGCTTGAGAGCAAATCCGGTCACCTTGAGCGCCGTATAGCACATGACATCCAGAGGATTGGACACGATGATGAGAACGGTGTTCGGGGCATAACGGGCGATCTCCTTTGAAACGGAGGTCATTATCCTGGCATTGATCTCGAGAAGGTCATCCCTCGACATGCCTGGCGTTCTCGCCTTTCCCGCAGTCACCACAACCACATCGGAATCCGCCATCTCCGCAAAATCGGTCGTTCCCTTTATGTTCGTATCATAGCGCCTTACAGGTGCGCTTTGTTGGGAATCCAGGGCCCTGCCTTTTGCCAGACCTTCCACGATATCGATCAGAACGACATCTCCGATCCGCTTTTCCGCAATGTAGAGAGCCGAAGAGACGCCCACATTCCCGCTTCCGATAATGGTCACCTTTTTCATGATCAGCCCTCCTTCTTCTTGTCAAGTTCCAGCGTTTTGAGGGCATTTCTAACCACGGCCGCGGATTTGTTCAGAGCCTCAGACTCTGCAAGTGTCAACTCCAGTTCAATAATTTTTTCTATCCCGTTCTTCCCCAGCATGACCGGTACTCCCAGGCAGATGTCCTTCAGCTTATATTCTCCGCTTAACATTGCCGGGGCGCAGATGATCCTCCGGTTATCCCGGACAATGGCCTCCACCATTTCGGCGACCGCAGCACCCGGCGCATAGCAGGCGCTGCCTATTTTCAGAGATTCGACGATTTCGCTTCCAGCCCTACGTGTCCTTTCAATGAGCTTTTCGATCTTCTCCGGGGGCAGAAGCTCCGTAATGGGAATGCCTTCGACGCGGGCATAACGCGGCAGGATCAACATGTAATCGTGATGCCCTCCCATGACGATGGCTGTCGTGTCCACGCTCGATACATTCAGCTCTTCGGCAACAAACTCACGCAACCGGGAGCTGTCCAGGGCTCCGGACACACCCAGCACTTTCGACGGGTCGAATCCCGTTTTCAGGATGATATAATAGGTCAGTGTGTCCACAGGCTCGGTCAGATTGATGATGATGGCTTTTGGAGCGTATTTCTGTATTTGAACCAGTATATCGTCCAGAACTTTACTGTTCGATTCTAAAAGATCCTGTCTCAACATATCCGGATGTCTGGGCACTCCCGCTGCGATCACCACGATTTTAGATCCCTGCATAGCCTTGAAATCACCCGAACCTTCCACATGCACATCGTAACCCCGGATGGGCGCAGCTTCCATCAGATCCAGCGCCTTTCCTCTGGACCTGCCTTCCTGAACATCGATGAGCATGACATTGGCAACTCGCTTCTCAGCAAGGTAGAAGGCGGCAGCAATACCGACACTACCGGCTCCTATTATCGCGACCTTCTCCACCCCTTACCTCCTTTCTCGTTGAAAGGTGAGCACGATTAGATTCACTTTTTATATAAGTACAAAATCTTCCGGTTAAAATCAAGACAAAAAAATCACATGAGCCACTTTTGAGCGTCCACGACAGCGATGGCCGTCAGCCGGACGATCTCCTCTACGGTCGCCGTTTTCCGTATCACATGAATGGAATTGGTCAGGCCGATCTGAATGGGGCCTATGGAAACCGCCCCTCCGACCCTTTTCAAAAGATTCATCGTGATATTGGCTGACTGCAGATCCGGAAAAATCAGCACATTGGCACCGCCCTTGAGACGGCTGAACGGGAACAGCTCTTCGATGATCTCCGGAACCACGGCCGTATCCCCCTGCATCTCTCCATCGATCATAAGATCCGGTTTTCTCTTCAGCGTGATCTCAACCGCCTCTTTGACCTTTCGGGCATAGGGGTGGTCGACACTGCCGAAATTGGAGAACGACAACATGGCGACACGGGGTTCCATATCGAAGAGACGGACGCTCTTGGCGCTCTGTATGGCAATCTCCGACAGCTCCTCTGCCGTTGGATCGATGATGGAATGGGTATCTGCCAGGAAATATACATTTTTCCTGAAAACCAGAATATAAAGAGCGGAGGCCTTCATCCCGGGAGTCTTGGGCTTGATGACCTGAAACGCAGGGAGCATTTCATCGTGATAGTGCTGGGCGACGCCTACAAATCCGTCCGCATCACCGGAAAAGACCATCATGGTCCCGAAATAATGGGTGCGCCTAAGAAGCTGCTCTGCTTCCACCTGCGTCACCCCGTATCTTTCTCTCATCCTATGGTATTCAGTGGTGTAGCGGCTGGTATGCCCCGACACAAGAGGATCCACGATCTGTATGTCCTTGAGATCGAGTCCCAGTTCCTTTATTTTCTGATGAATCCTTTCCCGGTTTCCGAGCAGTATAGGCTCCGCGATCTTTTCATCCACCACGATCTGAACGGCTCTCAGTACCTTTTCATAATCCCCCTCCGGGAATACGATCCGTTTCGGCGAGGACTGGGCCTTGTTGATTACCACGCGTACCACCTCATAGCTCCGGCCGAGCCGGTTCTCGAGTTTTACTTTGTAGTCTTCAATGTCCACCCTGACCTGCGCCACTCCGGAGTCCATGGCCGCTTTTGCAACCGCGGGAGCCTCCCACAGGAGCACTCTCGGATCCAGAGGTTTGGGAAGGATGTAATCCGGGCCGAAACGGAAATGCCTGCCTCCATACGCCTGGATGACGGAGTCCGGCACATCCTCCTTGGCCAATTCCGCCAGGGCTCTGGATGCAGCCACTTTCATCTCCTCATTAATGGTCGTGGCACGGACATCAAGTGCACCGCGGAAAATATAGGGGAAGCCGAGCACGTTGTTGACCTGATTGGGGAAGTCGGACCTTCCTGTGGCTATGATCAAATCTTCACGTGCAGCCTTTGCCTCCTCGTAAGTGATCTCCGGATCTGGATTGGCCATGGCGAAGACGATCGGTTTGTCGTTCATGCTGCGTATCATCTCTCTGGACACAAGATTGGCCGCGGAAACCCCCACAAAAACATCCGCTCCCTCCATGATCTCCGCGAGCGTCCTCTTCGGAGTGTCCACTGCGAACTTCTCGAGATAGGGATTCATCCCCTCCTTGCGGCCCTTGTACACCACTCCGTTGATATCGCTCATAACGATATTCGACCGCTTCACCCCCAGCATCACCAGCATATTCGCCACGGCGATACCTGCGGCGCCGGCTCCGCTGAATGCGACCCTTATCTTGCCGATGTCCTTTCCCACGATCTCCAGTGCGTTCATCAGACCCGCTCCCGCAATGATGGCCGTTCCGTGCTGGTCATCGTGAAATACGGGTATGTTCATCTCTTTTTTCAGCGTCTCTTCGATGATAAAACACTCCGGTGCCTTGATGTCTTCCAGATTGATCCCTCCAAAAGTGGGTTCCAGCAGTCTGATCGCCTGTATGAATTCCTCAGGATTCTCGGTCTTCACCTCTATATCGAAAACATCGATATCCGCAAAACGCTTGAACAGTACGGCCTTCCCTTCCATCACGGGTTTGCCTGCCAGCGCACCGATATTACCCAGACCCAGCACCGCGGTACCGTTCGATATCACGGCTACAAGATTCCCCTTGTTCGTGTATTTGAATGCATCCGAGGGTTGATTCTTGATCTCCATACAGGGTTCCGCCACTCCAGGTGTATAGGCAAGTGACAGATCCCTCTGTGTCACGCAGGGTTTGGTGGGGACAACTTCCAGTTTCCCGGGCCGGTCCATACTATGATAAAGCAGTGCGTCCTCTTTTCGAATGGCCATATTTACCTCCAAAAATCAGTTATATTATGGGCGCCGGAAACATGTGGGACAAAAGCATGAAGCGTTGCCACAGTATGAAACAGGCGTTTGAATATTCCTTTGTTAGATTCCTTCGTTCATGCGAGCCCACCTGATCGTTATATTACCGCTAATTCAGTCCGGCAGGATTTTAATCACCTTTTCCCCTGACTATAATAATCTTCGGCTGCTAAAAAAGAAGCTGATCTCTTCTCTGGCTGTCTCCGAACCATCTGAGGCGTGAACGCTGTTCCGGGTCACACTCTCGCCAAAATCCCTGCGTATGGTCCCCTCTGCGGCTTTGGCGGGATCCGTGGCTCCGACGAGCGCACGGATGCCTTCGATAACATTCTCTCCTTCCACTACCAGGGGCACGCACGGTCCCGAACTCATGAAAATAACGAGATCCTTGAAAAAAGGTTTGTCCCTGTGAATTCTGTAAAATGCCTCCGCTTCCTTTTTACTGAGCTCCAGCCTGTCCATGGCAATGATACGAAATCCCCTGTCTTCGATCCGCCTGATGATCTCGCCTGTAAGTTTTCTGGAAACAGCGTCCGGCTTAATGTTTAGCAGTGTACGTTCCATCTGGCTTTCCTTCATCCAGGTTATCAGTGGTGTATGCGTGTACCGGTTTTCCCCTCAAGAGCGAGGCCGCCTTTCTCGATGGATGTGATAAGAACCTCCTCCCCGCCTTCTTCCAGGAACTGTATGGCAGCTTCGATCTTGGGTCCCATGCTGCCTGGAGGGAACTCACCCTCGTTATAAAATCGCTGTATTTCCGCCACAGAGATGCGGTTGAGATCTCTCTGGTCTTTCTTGCCGAAATGAACGGCAACTCTGTCCACGGCGGTCAGAATATGCAGTTCCTGAGCTCCGACATCCCTGCCCAGGACAGCAGCAGCACGGTCTTTGTCCACCACACCATCCACGCCCTCATACGTCCCGTCATCTTCAACATAGACCGGTATACCGCCGCCACCGCATGCAATGACCACGACCCCGGTTTCCACGAGGTTTCGTATGATGCTCTTCTCCACGATCTCCAGCGGCAGGGGAGATGGAACGACTCTTCTCCACCCCCTCCCCGCATCCTTCTTCATGGTCCATCCCCGCTTCTTCTGTATCTGTTCGATTTCTTCTTCTTTATAGAATGGGCCAACAAACTTCGTGGGATCCAGAATCGAGGGATCGTTGCGGTCCACGACGACCTGTGTCAGAAGGGTCGCTACTTTACAGGCAATCCCCTTTCGGATGAGCATGTTCTGAAGACATTGCTCGATCATGTATCCCATTCCACCCTCGGTATCTGCCACAAGAACACCGAGAGGGATGGGAGGAACACTACTGCGGGCTTCTTCCACACGGATCAGGGCATTGCCCACTTGAGGGCCGTTGCCGTGAGTGAGGACCACATGGTGCCCCGCGGTGATGAGATTTACCGCACTGACCAGGCTTCTGCGGGTATTGGCAAACTGCTGATAGATATTGCCTTCTTCGAACTCACGGCTGATGGCATTGCCTCCCAGCGCCACCACAACAGTCTTCGATTTCCTAGAATTCTTTGAGTACATCGGACAGTGCCGGTTCTCCTATTTCCTGCAGCGTGTACTGGACACGGACAGCGGGTTTGTTGAAGCGGATGATTTTTCCGAGGTCCACAGGCGTGCCCACGATTACAGTATCACATTCAACAGCGTTGATCGTAGCCTGGAGATCTTCGACTTGCTTCTTCCCGTATCCCATTGCAGGGAGAAGCCTGCCTATGTCCGGATACTTCCTGAAGGTCTCTGCGATCGTTCCCTTCACCCACGGGCGCGGATCCACGATCTCCAGAGCACCGTATTTTTCTGCTGCAACCACGCCTGCGCCGTATTTCATCTCCCCGTGTGTGAGTGTCGGGCCATCTTCCACAACAAGCACCCGTTTCCCGCGGATGGCTCCCGGATTATCGACAGTCAGCGGAGAAGCCGCGTCTATCACCACGGCTTTCGGATTGATATCCCTGATATTTTTCCGTACTGTCTCCCTTCCCTCTTTGGTGGCTGTGTCTATCTTGTTGATAATGATCACATCCGCCATCCGGAAATTCGTTTCTCCCGGGTAGTAAGCGAGCTCATGACCCGGGCGGTGCGGATCCACGACAACAATCAGAATATCCGGCCTGTAAAACGGGATATCGTTATTGCCCCCGTCCCACAGGATCACATCAGCCTCTTTCTGGGCCTGTTCCAGAATGGCACCGTAATCCACTCCAGCGTACACGATAGTACCCATGTCCAGATGGGGTTCGTATTCTTCCATCTCTTCGATGGTGCAGTGATGGACTTTCAGGTCTGTATATTTCTCGAACCGCTGTACACGCTGTCTGGCAAGATCTCCGTAAGGCATGGGATGCCGGACAACCACCACCTTTTTCCTTTTTTCTCTGAGGATCTGGCTTATCCTTCGTGTGGTCTGGCTCTTGCCGCAGCCTGTCCTGACCGCACAGATCGCAATAACAGGCACCTTCGCCTTGAGCATGGTCTGCGTTGTGCCCAGAAGGGTAAAATTAGCGCCAGCTGCATTCACAATAGCTGCTTTATGGCCAACAGTATTATGGGAAACGTCACTGTATGAAAAGACCACCTCATCGACTTTCTGCTGATGGATGAGATCGGTCAGGTCCTGTTCCGCCCTAATGGGGATGCCTTCAGGATAGAGTTTGCCTGACAGTTCAGGCTGATAGAGACGGCCTTCAATATCGGGGATCTGGGTTGCAGTGAACGCAACCACTTCGTAGGTTTTATTGTCTCTGAAATAGACGTTGAAGTTATGAAAATCCCGGCCCGCAGCTCCCATGATGATCACACGTATTCTTTCCATATGTGCCTCCTTGATTGTTCGCGATAAACTATGGCATGACGGAAGAAGGAGACACACGATCACTCAAATCCATGCAACCACCTTATGAAAAGGAACCTTCTCGTTATCAAAGGCATAGACTGGACGATGGGTGTCAGGGCATACCGGTTGTGCCACTGTATGGAATGATGCATACAGATCTATTCATCTCCAAACTGAATCCCCTGCGCCAGGGGAAGTTCATCAGACCAGTTGATGGTACTGGTCTGCCGTCTCATGTACTGCTTCCAGGAATCCGATCCCGATTCCCT
The DNA here is from genome assembly GCA_964464265.1 of uncultured bacterium. Lineage (GTDB taxonomy): Bacteria > Zhuqueibacterota > QNDG01 > QNDG01 > DSAB01 > CAYXFJ01. The sequence goes on along the minus strand of CAYXFJ010000067.1, from coordinate 4,498 downwards.
GCCGCAGCCCGTCTCTTTTTCACCCCCGAATGCACCCCCGATCTCCGCCCCCGATGTGCTGATGTTCACATTGGCAATGCCGCAATCGCTTCCAGAGCGGGATAAAAAGTATTCCGCTTCCTTCAGGTTCAGGGTAAAAATAGAAGACGATAGCCCCTGGGGCACGCTGTTCTGAAGGGTCACTGCCTCTTCAATGGATTTATAGCGGATCATATAGAGTATGGGAGCGAACGTTTCCTGCTGCACGATCTCCCATTCGTTTTTCGCCTCCACGATGCAGGGAGTCACGTAACAGTCCGAAGGACAATCCTTCAAACTCTCACCCCCGTACAAAATCCTCCCTCCCTGCTTTTTTACGTTTTTCAGGGCTTCCATCATCTCGTCGACAGCTGCGCGGTTGACAAGAGGTCCCATGAGCACGCCCTCTTCCAGCGGGTTACCTACACGGACGCTTTTATAGGCTTTCACCAGTCTTTCGAGGAGATCATCATACACCTCTTCCTGCACGATGATCCTTCGTGTTGTAGTACAGCGCTGTCCTGCAGTTCCCACAGCACCAAAGAGGATAGTCCTTGTTGCCATATCCAGATCCGCATCACGGGAGACGATAATGGCGTTGTTCCCTCCCAGCTCCAGAATTGTCCTCCCGAGTCTTTTCCCGACAATTTCCCCTATCTTCTTCCCCTGAACCGTGCTGCCCGTGAAACTGATCAGGGGAATTCTTCTGTCGGCCACAAGCCGGTTGCCGGTTGTGGAGCCCCTGCCTATGACCAGACCCAGCAGCCCTTCGGGTGCATTGCTGGCTTTCAGGACTTTTTCCGCGATCCTGATGCAGGCGATAGCTGTCAGAGGCGTCTGGCTGGAAGGCTTCCAGATCACGGAATCGCCGCAGACGAGCGCGATCATCGCATTCCAGCTCCATACAGCAACAGGGAAGTTGAACGCCGTAATCACACCCGCAATACCCAGAGGATGCCACTGCTCGTACATCCTGTGCCTGAACCGTTCGCTGTGCATGGTCTTTCCATAAAGCTGCCTTGAAAGGCCCACTGCAAAGTCCGCCACATCGATCATTTCCTGAACCTCGCCCTCACCTTCAGCACGGATCTTTCCCATTTCAAGGCTGACCAGAGCGCCGAGCTCTCTTTTGTACTGCCGCAGCTCCACGGCGATCTGTCTTACCACTTCCCCGCGTTTCGGAGCAGGCACCATGCGCCAGTTTTCAAAAGCCTTCTGCGATTTTTTGACAATGGATTCATATCCGGCATCCGTCACCTGCCGTATATCCGCGATCTTTTTACCGTCAACAGGGGAGATACATTCCAGCAGATCTCCAGAGGGATCGGAAATCCACTCTCCGCTGAATCCACCCGGATTGATCCGTTCGATCCCCAGCTTTCCAAGCATGTCTTTCATGGATTTCTCCCGAAAACCTATCCCGATAAATGGCTCCAGGAACCGTGCGCGTCTCCGCAAAAAAACCATCCACAGAAAAATTCACTCTGCGGCAAGAGGGCCTTTCCCCTTCCCCGGCTTCAGGGTCAGCTTAAAGACCTCATCCAGCCATTCCACAAAATGAAAGGTCATTTTGCTGCGGATCGCCAGAGGAATTTTTTCGATGTCCTTCGCGTTCATCGCAGGCAGGATGACCTTGCGAATACCGGAACGCCTGGCTGCCAGTATCTTCTCCTTGACCCCTCCGACGGGCAGGACTTTGCCGCGCAGCGTGATCTCTCCTGTCATGGCAATATCATGCTTTACCGGTCTGCCGGTCAAAAGCGAGACCAGCGACGTGGCCAGTGTGACACCGGCGGACGGGCCGTCCTTCGGGGTGGCTCCCTCCGGTATGTGAATATGGATATCCTTGCGTTTTACGAAATCCTCAGGTATCCCGAATTTTTCCGTATGCGAACGTATATAGGAAAAAGCTGCCTGAGCCGATTCTTTCATGACATCTCCGAGCTGGCCTGTCAGCACCAGTCCCTTGCCTCCCGGCATCATGGTGGCTTCCACAAACAGTATCTCTCCTCCCACAGGCGTCCAAGCCAATCCTGTTGCCACGCCCACTTCGTCCGTTCGCTGGGCCATTTCAGAAAGAAATTTCTGCGGGCCCAGAAACAGGGTAACCTTTTCCGGAGTGATCACCTGTTTCGCGGTTTTTCCGGATGCCACATCTTTGGCCACTTTCCTGCAGCAGGTCCCGATCTCCCTTTCCAGATTTCTCACGCCGGCTTCACGCGTGTATTCGATGATGATCTTTTTTACCGCTTCACCGGTAAACCGTATCCGGTTTTTATTAAGCCCGTTCTCCTCCGTCTGTCTTGGAATCAGGTATTTCTTCGCGATTTCAGCTTTTTCTTCGGCAATATAGCCAGGCAGCCTGAGCACTTCCATTCTGTCCAGGAGCGGCCGGGGTATGGTCTCGAGCAGATTGGCCGTGGTGATGAACATCACCCTGGACAGATCGAATGGCACTTCAAGGTAGTGATCGGAAAAAGCCGAATTCTGTTCCGGATCGAGAACCTCGAGAAGTGCCGAGGCCGGATCTCCGTGGAAATCCATACCCAGCTTGTCAATTTCGTCGAGCATGAATCCCGGATTGCGGGAACCTGCCCGTTTGATCCCCTGTATTATCCTGCCCGGCAGGGCGCCGATATAGGTCCTGCGATGACCGCGTATCTCCGCCTCATCCCGCATGCCTCCCAGCGAATACCGGATAAATGTCCTGCCCATGGCCCGCGCTATCGATTTCCCGAGTGAAGTCTTGCCCACACCCGGAGGTCCGACCAGGCAGAGTATAGGGCCTTTCGAGCTATCCTTCAGTTTTCGCACGGCCAGAAATTCCAGTATGCGGTCCTTCACATCCTCCAGATCGTAATGGTCTTCGTCCAGTATACGGGCCGCTTTAGCAATATCGATACTGTCCTCGGTGCTTTTGCTCCAGGGCAGACCGATCATCCAGTCAATATAGGTCCTCGAAACCGTATATTCAGCAGCCTGGGGCGGCATTCTGGACAAACGGTCCAGCTCCTTATCAGCCTGCGCCCTGGCCTCCTGAGGCATTCCTGCGGATTCGATCTGAGCTTTGAGCTCCTCTATCTCCTGGCCGCGTTCGTCTTTCTCTCCCAGTTCCTTCTGTATCGCTTTCATCTGCTCACGGAGGAAATACTCCTTCTGGCCTTCCTCTATCTTGTTCTTTACCTCGGACTGTATCTTGCTTCCCAGCTTGAGCAGCTCCAGTTCTTTGTTCAGGTAAATGAGCAGTTTGATAAGCCTGTCCTCCACAGAGAGGGATTCGAGAATGTTCTGCACCTCAGTGATATCCATTCGCAGATTCGAGGCTACAAGATCGGCAAGACGCCCCGGATTGTCCACATTCGTGATCACCGTGCTGAGTTCGTCGGGCAAAAGCGGGGAGACCGAAATGATCTGCTGGAAGACTTCGGTGACCTCCCTCACGAGAGCTTCTATTTTTACTGTTCTGCTTTTATCCTCTTCAAGAGTCCGGACCACGCCCCTGATATGGGGCTCGACCTGTGTGATCTGCTTGAGTTCTATTCTGGACAGCCCCTGTATCATGAGTCCCATGTTTCCGTCGGGAATGCGGAACATTTTAAGAATGATCGCGGCTGTCCCGATACGGTACAGGTTGTCCGGACCAATATCCGCTTCCTTGTTTTTCATTGCGAACAGCCCGACGATCTTCCGGTCGCTCAGAGCCTCGTTCACCATGCCCATGCGGCGTTCGTCCCTGATGACCAGAGGGGCAACCACATACGGAAATACAAGGTGATTGGCCAGAGGAAGTATGGGAAGCTCCTGAGGGATCTCAGGCATATCCCCGAAATCGCCCGGCTGATGTACGCTGGCTTCTAACTCTTGATTCATGACACGCTCATTCGATTTCTATTTTGGTATCCGGCCCCTCACCCGGCTTTTTTTTAGGAAGCCTGATCTCGAGAAATCCATTCGCATAGTGGGCAGAAAATTGATCCATATCCACTTCCCCGGGTATCACGATCTTCCTTTCAAAAGGACCATAATTGATCTCCATTTTATGGTAGCGTCTCCGCTCGCCGGGAGGAATCGCCTTGCGTACTCCCCGTATGGAAAGTACGCCTTCCTGATAGGTGATGATCACGTCCTCCGCTTTCATCTGCGCGAGTTCCATGATCACGACAAAGTTCTCATCGGTTTCATACACATCTGTAGGGGGTTTCCAGCACAGCTCGTTCCTGTAAATCGAAGGATAGGATGTGCCGAAAAAGTTCGAAAAGAAGAATTCAACCTCTTCTTCTATCGGACTCAGAAAACGCTTCATTTTTTCGTCGTTGATTTCCTTCATGGACATTCTCCCGTGGGAATAAAAAATCCTCTTGCTGGCTCATCCCGGGTAATAAAATAATATCAGATTATAATTATAATATCAATGAGCAGTAAAAGCAAGCGGAAAAAGGCACGACCGGAGTTGCGAAATGCGGGTCTGCCGGTACTTTCC
>CAYXFJ010000066.1:12539-13446 GCA_964464265.1 uncultured bacterium | reverse complement strand
GCTTATATGCTGGTGATGCGCCAGGAATATCCCTCCTGGCTGTATCCGATCACCCGCGGCGCAACAACCATATGGGAGCGATGGGACGGCATCAAAGCGGACGGCTCCTTCCAGGACAAGGGCATGAACTCATTCAATCATTACGCTTACGGCGCGATAGGTGAATGGATGTACAGGGTAGTCGCCGGCATTGAGATCGATCCGGAGAATCCGGGATACAGGCATACCGTTTTCCAGCCCCATCCCGGGGGAGGGCTCAGTTTCACCAGAGCGGGCGTGCATTCGATGTACGGCCAGGTTTCAGCGGACTGGAAGATCGAGAACCAGTATTTCCGCCTGGTCGTCGAAATCCCGCCCAATACCACCGGCACTGTCAGGCTTCCGAAGGCTACTCTGGGAAATGTGACCGAGAGCGGAAAAACGCTTTCAAAGGCGGATGGAATATCCGGATCCGTTCAGATGGCGGATCATGTGCAGGTAAAGGTGGGATCCGGCAAATATACGTTCGAGTATCCGTATACTGCCGAATAGACTGTTCTGAATACGTTTTTTCAACTGCCTTCTGTGCCCGTACTGATTTTAACCCGTACAGGAATTGAAGGCAGTTTTATTTTGAACAGACCGTATTGAATGATAAGAAAGAATCAAAATTACGGCTCTTCATCTGTTTTAGGCAACCGCATCTGGGGAGGATCCCATCCCACGACAGATCCAGACTTGATGTGAACCAGATAAGGAGAAAGGGTCGTGCCCGGGAGCGTCCGGACATGATCCTCTATCCTGATGGGCCCCATGCCTGTTCCTGCCCCCAGAGTACAGTTCGAACCGATCTCCACAAGACCGTAGCGGAACTTGCCCGAACCTTCATAACCGTGCACAGTGACACGGCTGAAAGCCCCCAGCAAAG
>CAYXFJ010000066.1:0-12525 GCA_964464265.1 uncultured bacterium | reverse complement strand
TCAGCTCGGGTCTGAAATGGTCGAGCCAGGCCAGCTGCATGATTTCCACGCCTTTTCCCACATGTACTCCCATGCGCCTGTAGAACCGGTTTTTGAACTCGTTCCCTTTCAGGAAAAAGGAAACGGCCACCTGGCATTGCAGTTTTGCCCTTCTCCAGAAAGGCAGGGTCATATTCCTCCAGTTCACTGCATTAGGCTCGTCCGGCGAACCGAGACCGGAAAAGGTGTAATGCCTCCTCACAGGCGTCAGAAAACGATCGAGACTGTTTTCCCCTTCCTCTGTTGCCGGATCCAGAGTAGTGACATCCACACCCTTTCCTCCGGATGTTTTGCTGATGAAAATGGCGCGCTTTTTCTTCCTGCTGAATTTAATGGCCCTCTTTATCATCTCCACGGTCACTTCGCGCATGGTCTCGTCCGGGCTTAAATCCCTGTACTTTTTCATATCTCTCCCCTGTTCTGGATATGGAATTCAGTAAGACAGAACCTGTTATAACCCGTGTCCCGTGCAGAAATCATTCGCTGACCCATTCATATCCGTTATCCATGTTCTGCAGAGATTCTGTCATATCTAAATAAAATTTCTTTCATTCTTCCATAACTCTATGAGACCGAACGGCTTCTTCATCTTTCTGCAGATGAAAAAATGCCTGCTGCTCTCGTAAGGCATGCAGTACCTGTGCTGAAAAGTGGCTGCATATTCCACCTCATCGAAATGGGTCAATAAATCTTCCCTGCTCTCCTCAATATCGCGTGACTCTCCCATGATGATACCCATATCCTTTGCAGAATCCGGCGGTCCCCAGAACCAGTAGCTGTTGTGCATGCAGCTCGCTTCAGGAAGTCCGTGCTTTTTCCCCCAGAAATCCACAGCACCGGCCTCGCCGTAATTCCGCAGAAAGATGAAGCATCTTTCCTTCTCTTCCGGCGTCAGTTTTTCATATACATGAATTACAACTCCCGCCATCTCTTTCCATCCATGCATGTCCGCAAAATGCTGCGGCAGAAGCCCCATCTCATGCCTTTCCCCTGCCTGCCCCGAAATACCGATGGACTGCAAATACTGAACGGTTTTCTCAACAGGGAGAACCGGCAGCGCCATGGGACAGAGAAGGAGGGTGGGGATCAGAAGAAAAATAACCAGCACGGGTTTCGGCCACAAAAGCCTCCTTTTTTCAAGGACCTTTCCCAGAAGCACAGCACCTCCTGCAAAGAGAACAGGATAGGCTCCCGCCAGATAGTAATCCTTTCCCTGCTGAACGGTCATGAGAATATAAATACTCACGAAAATCCAGCCTATTACTCGGTACCGTTTTCCCTCAGGATGGAAGAAAAAATAACAGAGCCCCGGAAGCCACAAAAGCAGCGTGGCCGGATTATTGTACAGGATCTGACCCTGGAAGAACTCGAGCGGATTAACGGATGTCATCTTGTAAGTCCTGGCATTGTTCATGAATTCCAGGGTGGGCATGCCGTTAGCTATGTTCCAGATAATGTAAGGCAGGAAAATCACTCCTGCTATCCCCATTCCCGCCCAGAAAGATGCCCTCTTCAGTTCAAACCTCTGTTTTGTCATTACTAGGCCGACCATCATTCCGAACAGGGGGAAAAGCACGGATATCTTATTCATCAGTCCCACGCCTGCCATGAATCCGAAAAGTATCCACAGCCTTGGATCCGGCTTCCGGACAATCTCTATCAGTATCAGGATCAGAGCCTGCCAGAACAGGATATCCAGAAAGTTCATGGAATAGAAATGAAGGACGATAAAATTTCCGATCGGGGCAGCAGCAGCCAGAGCGGCAAGCGTCATGGCAAAAGATTTACCTCCCAGCCGAAAAGCGAACAGCCCTCCCATAAAAACGAATAATCCCGCGCCCAGAGCGGGCAGCAGGCGTATGGCTATGAGCGAATCCCCTCCGATCAGGCGGACCACTTTCAGAAGGAAAAGCGAAAAAGGCGGCTGATCCACATACCCGAAATCGGGATGATCGCTGCATGCGATGTAGTACAGTTCATCCCTGAAATAACCGTACTGTCTGATGACGAGAACATGCGCAATAATTACAAAAAAGGCGATCAGAACTGTCCACGTGAAAAGGCATTTCCCGGAACACGGAAACAGCCGTTTCCCGGAACTTTTCAGCAGGGCATGCATGGCGTCTCCTCCCGAATTTTTTAATATCCATATTGCTTTTTAACCGGTGTGCCTGTAAATTAAGATGAAAGCTTTAATCTTGCAAGCCCTGATTTATGCAGGCACTTTCAATGAGCATGCAGGCTCCGGGGAAGGAGGCCGGCTTATTGAAAAGTCATTTCAATTCCCGGGTACGGAGTTTGCATTCATTAAGAGAGCATCCGGCAGAGAGAACAGTTTAGAGTTCAAAGGCGGATTTTTTCCATGCCTGCTGCATAACTGAAAACCGGCCATTGACAGGATACCGGTTATTTTCTGAGAGAGAACATGGTCATTGCTCCCAAAAACGGGAATCTCGCTATCTGGATCTGGGGAGATTATGAAGTAGACAACCCCAAATCTCTTAAAGCACGTCTTGAAGAGATACTTTCACTTGGATTTTCAGGGATCATGGTTGTACTCGGTCCTTCCCGGTATGCGTTTAACAGCCCTTTGCTGGTAAGGGCTATCGCCCAGCTGAGCCAGTGGACCACCAAAAGAGGTGCAGAATTCTGGTTCAATCCGGATCCACGGCAGGCATCACGCCATTTCATCAACAGAACAGGCGAAAAACTGCAAAATCTGATGACCCTTTCCCGGCCGTCTCAGAAAAAGCCGTACGGACACCCTCAGCCTGTGCCTGTTCTTAAGGACCATTTCCGCTGCCGTTTCAAATTCGTCCACACTATCCCCTCATCCCTTCTTCAGGAGCAGGCCATTGCATTCGAACCCTCCGGCATAGAAAAAGTCTTCCTCTTCCAGATGGACGGCAATGTCATACTTGCAGACACGGTAAAGGACATCACTCCCTACAGCCAGTTCTTCATCAATATGGAGAAACGCTATACCGAAGTTTTCGGCAGAGTCCGTATCCCTGAGGGTGAAAAATGGTATGTGCTCGCTCTGCCGAAGCTCGATACAAATCTGTATGACTTTGCAGGAAGGGACAGCAATGATTTGTTCCTGGAATTCGTGGAAGATCTTTTCGACGCCTGCACGCATCTGGAAGGCATCACGTGGGGATGGGGGAAGGGTGGATATCTGACCGAATCCGGAAGACTGCCAGTCAGTATTTCCATTTACAATAACTTCAGATCGGATTACGGTTACGACCTGCGTGACGCACTTTACGGACTGGCCCTGGATGTGGATGACGGTTCACACACTAAAATTCGCAATGATTACTACACCCTGCTGATCCGGATGGTACGGGAAGCCCAGAAAGATATGTTTAATGTTACCCACAGCTTTTTCTCAGGTATACAGCTGGGCTATCACTGGTATGATACTTCAGACACTGATCCATCCGACCTGCTGGTGCAGGGAAATATCGATCCTTGGTATGCATCCCTTGATTCCTCATCTGTTATATGCGATTTCGATAAGCAGGTCGATATCCGCAATCACACGGATCACTTCCTGTCCACTCTGGTCATATCGAAAAGTCTTGGGCATTTCAGCAAACAACAGAAAGCTTACATGGAACTATGCCCGGCTTCTGTGGATCAGGCAACTATGACCTTTCTCACCGATCTGATGGCACTCTATTCAATTCGTCCGCTTATCCGGAATTTCAGAGGACAGGGGAGCGCTTTGTCCTGGAGAGAGGATGAAAAATACCCGGAAGAATCCCACCGCAAAATGATTTCGGTCAACCAGAGAATGATTGAAATCGGTGAGGTAACCGGTTTTAAGTTTCCGGTTGCGAACGTCCTGGTCTACTACCCTGTGGAAACGCTTATGGGAGCAGATCCTGACCATATGACTGCCCTATACCGGGCACTGCATTCCTTTCTCGCACGACTGATTTATGCAGGATACCAGGCAGATGTTGTTTCCTCAGTCTGGTTCACGAAAGGGCGACTGACCCCGAAAGGATATCAGGTCGGAAACCAGATATACCCCTGCGTGCTCTGCCCGTATCCGGAAATACTCGATCCGAAAGCCCTGGAAATCCTCTCACAAATGGAGAAATCCGGATTCTCCATGCTTATTGGCGGCAGTTCACCTCAATACACTACAAGAGGCAGACGAATACCCCATAACTTTTCCGTGTCTTTCGATCCAGGGGAAAAAGACCTTTCCTCTCTCCGGGAAGCTGGTATTCATCCTCTCCTCAGTTTGCCTCAAAACAGCATCGGCAGCATCATCTGGAAAAAGGAAGGGCATCTCGTCCTGCTCGCTCCCCGGAAATCAGGTGCCACCATGAAGGGCAGTGCAGGATTCGGAAAAGCGAGCTTCGACATCTCCCCGGAAAAAAGTCTGTCGGTTTATTTTCTTGGACAGGACGGTAAAAGCAGGAAGGTGCTGTAAAACGGAGTCTACTGTGATATCCGGATCTTTTTTCTCTTCAGCCGGTGTTCGGCATCAACATAGCATTGAACAGGATCAGCCACTCCTTTCAAACAGTACAGGCTGCGATACTTCAGGGTTTCACGACCGCTCTGATCCGTCACATCCACAAGAATACCCCACCTGCAGCCCAGACACCGGTCAGGTTGTTCTTCCATATACGTGGCCGTCTTCATCGCTACCAGTGCTGCATCACGGCCCATGACTCTCCCCCACCCGCGGCTCAGAATCTCGAACCGGCCTGGCTTTCGTATGAAAATCCTTCCACGATCCTCCAGAACTTCTCCTGTCATCTCCACTTTCATCTTCGGCAGGAAGTGGTTGGATTTCATCGTCCTCTCGGTTATTCTCACATAAAATGTATCATCGAACGCGTCCATACCGATGAATCCTCTTTTGAAAACCAGAATGTACCCCAAGAGCCTCAGATGACGCCCGTCTGCGTGGCGGGTTTCTTCAATCCACGGTTTTATAGAATGAATTCTGCCGGATATACTGCGCTGCCTGAAACGGTTTGCCTCAAGCCACTGATCGAAAGATTCGACTGTTTCCAGAAATTCGGCATAGGTTTCAGGTGATATTTTGAGAACGGGCTGAAGATGTATCTTCTCCTCAAGATAGTACGTGCAGCCCCTGCAGTTTCTCCCCACATAGTTGTACCCGTGTATGCACCGGCTCCCCTTTTCCAGCAGCGTGCAATGCCATTCGAAGTAGAGACACCCCTGAGGATAACAGTGTTTCTCTTTCAGAACATGGTAAACCGATACCCTGCCGCCGAAGGCACGGTGTGCTTCCAGATTGCACTGAAACACATCCGTCCGTTTATATGGATTCTGCATCGCAGCCCGTCTTTATGTCATTTCGCCCGGGTGGGGATCGGTTTCGTACAGATATTTTCTTCTGGCTTCCAGTGCCTGAACAGGCTCTCCCCTCACCTCTGCAGCGGTCTGTATCCGTATTCCCATCTTTGAAGCCAGCCGGTACAGCGGCTCAATCCCTTCTTGCCAGCCAGTGTCCCTCATCAGATGATGATCCAGGATCATGTCCACGAGACGCGTTTTCTCCATGATCCATTTGATCCTGATGACAGCGTCATCCATGCTGACATCATCTTCCGAACCTTCTTCCCCGGATCCGGGACCGTCAAGATAGATTGAATCCGGATTCTGCTGAATGATATATTCCGCTGCCTCATCCTGCCAGGGGCCGCGCACTTTTGAAGAAAAATGAAAACAATGATCCCCTTCATTCACGGAAACCTGTACATAGGATCCTTTTTTATCGCGTTGATCGAAAGGAAAGGGATCTGAAAAAATGACCGATGTATCATTCCTGTTTATTTTTCTTCCATCAATATACTGTATCTCCTGTGCGTGTTCACGCACGGATCGGATGAATTCGAAGGCACGTTTTCTCTGGACGCGGTCTGCCAGGCAATTCGGATTCTTCAGAAGGAATATCTTGTTCCGGTACGCTTTATTGCCCGGAGATTCGACCAGATCTGCCCTGAAATGAGTCAGAACAATGATATCCGCAGATCCGCAGAAAATCTCGATACGTTCCTGGTGCGATTTCAGACGCCACCGTTCCACCGGATGCGGTTCAAGCCCGTAGCGGGAAGGAACAATCTCCGCAATGGGATCGATCAGCAGGCGGGAATAGATGGTCGATAGGGAAGTGGCCTCAAGTCCATGGAGCGGGTTCCCATCGAATCCGCCGCCAGAGGGATGACATTGAACACAGGTATCCTTTAAAAAAAAGGTCCCGGGATAAGATTCTCTCCGCTCCGCGGATCATTCCCGGGACCTGATTAGAAACATGAAACCAAGAATGCTTACGTACCGATCTCCCAGGAGGATAGATACTCCTTCTGTTCCGCGGTCAGTTCATCGATCTTTATCCCCATGGCCCTGAGTTTGAGATTCGCCACCCATGCCTCGATCTCTTCAGGCACATTGTACACCTTCATTTCGAGGCCGTCCCCGTGCCGTACAACCCATTCGCTCATCAGCGCCTGAGTCGAGAAGCTCATGTCCATAACACACGCCGGATGCCCTTCTGCTGCGGCCAGATTGATCAGACGGCCTTCCGCAAGAAGATGGAGAGTCCTTCCGTCCGGCAGAATATATGCATCCACATTCTGCCTTACACCTTTCCGTACCGTGACAGCCATTTCCTCCAGCGCCGGGATGTCGATCTCCACGTTGAAGTGACCGGAATTGGCTACAATGGCTCCGTCCTTCATCACCTCGAAATGCTCTCTGCGGACAACATGAATATCTCCTGTCAGCGTGCAGAAAAGATCCCCTATGCCTGCGGCTTCTGCCATGGGCATGACCCTGTAACCGTCCATGGCTGCTTCGATGGCTTTGATGGGATCCACCTCTGTTATGATCACGTTGGAACCCATTCCTTTACACCTCATGGCAAACCCTCTCCCGCACCAGCCGTATCCTGCGACCACGACCGCCTTGCCCGCGAGCAGAATGTCCGTGGCTCTGATAATGCCGTCCACGGTGGACTGCCCGGTGCCGTACCTGTTGTCGAAAAGGTTCTTGGTCCTGGCATCGTTCACCGCAATAACCGGTATTTTTAGGGCGCCATCTTTTGCCATTGCCCTGAGCCTGATCACGCCGGTCGTTGTTTCCTCCAGGCTTCCCCTGATCCCTTTCGTCTGTTCAGGATACTCGAAATGAACAGTGGAAACAAGATCGGCTCCGTCATCCATGGTGATATGGGGTTTGTGCCCAATAGCCTCGTGTATATGCTTGTAGTAGGTTTCCTTGTTCTCGGCCTTGATGGCAAAGACCTTGATCCCGTAATCTTTCACCAGAGAGGCAGCCACATCATCCTGAGTGGACAGCGGATTGGAAGCCACAAGCATCAGATCCGCTCCTCCGGCTTTCAGCGTTCTCGCAAGATTGGCTGTTTCAGCTGTGACATGCAAACAGGCAGACAAACGCATGCCTTTCAGGGGCTTCTCTTTATTGAATCTCTCCTTGATGAGAGTGAGGACAGGCATATCCCGTTCTGCCCATTCGATCCGCCGCTTGCCTTCCTGCGCCAGACCGATGTCTTTGATATCATACTTCATGCATATCTCCAGGGATGGTTGCGTTCATGTTATTGCCCGGACCCGGTCCGGTATCTCAGGCTTTCAGCAGCTCCTCTATCCGGTTTGGTTTCTCCCAGGTAAACTCCTCCTCGGTCCGGCCGAAATGCCCGTAAGCTGCCGTTTTCCGGTAAATGGGTCGCCTCAGAGCCAGATCACGTATCATCCCCGAAGGCGTCAGGTTAAAAACTTTTTTCACTTTTCCTGCCAGAACCGAATCCTTGATCTTGCCTGTCCCGAAAGTGTCCACAAAAATGGATATGGGTTCAACCGTGCCTATAGCATAGGAAAGCTGAACCTCACAGGTTTCCGCGAGATCCGCTGCCACAATGTTCTTCGCTATCCACCGCGCCGTATAAGAAGCGGATCTGTCCACTTTTGTGGGATCTTTTCCTGAAAAGCATCCTCCGCCATGACTGCCAAAGCCTCCGTAAGTATCAACGATGATCTTCCGTCCTGTGAGGCCTGTATCTCCATGCGGTCCTCCGCGGACAAAGCGTCCGGTCGGATTGATGTAGTACTTGATGCTTTTCTCCTCAAAAAGCGTATCCGGGATAACGGGCCGGATCACCTTCTCGATCACGTCACTCCGTATCTGTTCCATCGAGGGTTCGGGGGCGTGCTGGGCAGCAATGACAACCGCTTCCACTCTCACGGCTTTTTTCCCGTCATACATGATGGTCACCTGGCTCTTTCCGTCAGGACGGAGATAAGGTATGGTTTTCTCCCTTCGGACCGTTGCCAGTTTTTTCGTCAGTTTGTGAGCGAGCATTATAGGAAGCGGCATAAGCTCTTCGGTCTCCCTGCATGCGAATCCGAACATGATACCCTGATCGCCAGCACCTTCCCTGTCCACTCCGAGAGCGATATCCGGGGATTGTTCCTGAATGGCGTTCAGAATGGCGCAGCTCTCATAATCGAATCCAAAGGTCGGATCTGTATAACCGATATCCTTGATCACACTGCGCACAAGCGCGGGTATGTCCACATAGGTTTCTGTAGTGATTTCCCCGCCCACCAGGGCAAGGCCGGTTGTCAGAAATGTCTCACAGGCTACCCTTCCATAGATATCATGGGTATACACAGCATCAAGCACCGCATCGGAAATCTGATCCGCTATCTTGTCGGGATGCCCTTCGGTCACTGATTCTGATGTGAAATAATGAATCCCCATATTCAACTCCTCATTGCTATATGATTAACTCATTCTAATCCGCTCTGGACAGGTCTTCTTTCAGCTTATCGATATTCCGGACTGTTGCTGGATTGGCACCGTATGCTATGGCCAGATACAGGCTGGCCAGATCTCCCAGAAAAATCAGGTAAAGAAGGCGTGACAGATAGGTCCGGCCCTTACCCTCGATCTCCAGCACTTTGCCCCCGCTTTCCTCCACAATCTTTTTTGTCAGCATGAAACGTTTCTGGTTACGGTCCATGTCATCCGGAAGACGGAGCAGGATTAAAATCAGATGGTCGAAAAACCCCCCTGTCTGCTCCAGTCTTTCCCATCCCACGATCTCGTTATGGCTCATCTCCGGTATTGGAAAGAAGAAGGCATGCGTCTTGCTGTTCTCGTTCAGCTGGGTTTTCCACCTGAAACCGACAGCTGCAGCACGTTCCATGGAAGCGTTTATGATGGGGAGCCTTCCCTGAATGGCTTCTGCGATCCGAAGCGGCAGACAGTCCGGATGGGTGACATCCGTCCATACGGTCGAAATCTCCTCAATCCATGCTGCGGCTTCCTCGAGCATTCCGGGCTCCATTTCAGCAATCTTCAAACGGGTCATGATATGAAGCATCGCTCCCAATCCGAAACCCGTGGCTGTGCGGGGGGGATAGCCTCCCGGCAGATTGAAACAGGGGAATTTCTCCCGAACAGCCCTTTCGTGCAATTTGCCCCCGGAGGTCATGCCGATTACAGTGCATTTTTTCTCAAGGGCTTTTTCCAGTGCAAACAGCGTTTCCTCGGTGTTTCCCGAATAGCTGGAAGCGAAGAAGAGCGTGTGGGGGCCGGCAGAATGGGGCACCCTGTATCCGCGGTTGACTTCAAAAGGTATCTTTATTCTGTCTCCCAGAATGGCATATACCAGATCCCCGATAATGGCGGATCCTCCCATACCCGCGAACAGTATATTGTTAAATTCCACTTTCGGAAGAGATCCTCCGGAACCGCCGATCTTCCACCCTTTCAACAGCTGTTTCGGAAATTCTTTGATCTTGCCGAAAATATCCGCGGGATCTGCACGGGTTATTATTTCAGGTGTCATCCGTTTCATCTATTCCTCATCAAATTTACCTTCCAGAAGATCGACCAGTGCTGTGCATAATTCTTTTTCGTCCTTGCCTGTAATCCGGAGGACTACCTCACTTCCCTGCTCAGCTGCAAGCATCAGCACTCCCATGATGCTCTTACCGTTGACCTCAACGCCATCCTTGGATATAAAGACCTCTGCATCAAACTTATCAGCTGTTTTAACGAACAGGGCTGCAGGCCGCGCATGCAGACCCATCTTGTTGAGGATCACGAGTTTCTTCTCGATCATACCGACCTTTCATAAAGAAAAATATTTTACGAAAAATTTATGTAAAATGCAAGTATTAGAATTGAACTTGAAATACAGCCGCCATCCGCCGCCGGGAACTCTTTTCAGGATCCCATTATAAGAAAACAACTGTGATTTCATGGACACCGGCAGCCCTATGCTTTTCTGGCTTTCAGTCTGACAGCGAAGGTGCTCAGGTCGCGGACAGCCTGTGACGGTTTCAGCGCATCGAGGCTTTGAACAGCATTTGATATATGAAGCTCTACTATACGCTCAGCCCCGGCTATGCTCCCTGAAATTTCAAAAAGCTCCTTCACTGCAAGAATGTCGCCCTTGCCGAGCCGGCTCATGTTCCAGTATTGCTGGAATGAAGCCCGCATCTCCGGGGATGCATGCTCATAAAAATGAATCACAGGAAAGGTCTTCTTTTTCTGTATGAGATCGCTGCCCTGCGGTTTTCCGGAAACGCTGTCATCAGACAGAATATCGAGCAGGTCATCCTGTATCTGAAAAGCCATCCCCAGCTCATGAGCAAAACGTCCGAGGGCTGCGACCTCCTTACCGGATCCGTTCCCAAGAATGGCCCCGCATTCGCATGAGACCTGGATCAATCTGGCCGTTTTGCAGGCTATCATGTGGTTGTACTCATCCAGTGAAACCTTATCCTTGGTCTCGAAAATTTTATCATAAGCCTGCCCCTCGCAGAGGATCAGAAGACCGTCTGTAAATTTCCTGAAAACCTCGTTACATCTGGGGTGCCGGTTCCTGAGCAGCGTCTGAAAAGAAAGTGCGACCAGTCCATCGCCGGCAAGGATGGCTGTGGCTTCATCCCATTTTATGTGCACACTGGGTTTTCCCCTGCGGGAATCGTCGTGGTCCATAATGTCGTCATGGACGAGTGTGAAGGTATGGAGAAGCTCGACCGCGGCTGCTGCATCCATCGCATCTTCTATAGACCCTCCGGTGGCCTGGCAGGAGAGCAGCATCAGCAAAGGCCGTATACGCTTCCCTCCTGATCCCAGAAGATGAAACATGGGATCATAGAGTATTTCAGGATCAGAACCCTGAAACAGGGCGTTTATTTCAGCATTCACGCGCTGCTGCAGAGCAGATATTCTTTCACTGAACGTCATTTGCCTTTACCTTTTCCTTCAGGAAATTCCTCCGGATCCGGGCTCCACTTTTCGGATCACTCCCTCCCTGCGCAGTGCTTCCACATCCCGGCTTCCTGTTAAAAACATGACCAGTTTCATTTCCTCGCGCCATTGCTTGACGAGCCGCACAAGCCCTTCATTCCCCTCCGCAAGCGCCCTCAGAAAAGGCAGGGCTGCACCGCAGCATTCAGCACCCAGAGCAAGCGCTTTGGCCAGGGTGACTCCGTTATCGATCCCCCCTGAAGCGATAATGTGGATCCCCACCCCTCTCACCATTTCCAGACTGACGGCCGTCGGTATTCCCCAGTCCCAGAAACGGTCGGCAAGCGGATTCTTCGTTTTCCTGAATGATTCTATGCCCGCCCAGGAAGTGCCGCCCGCACCGGCCACATCGATATAGGTCACCCCTGCTCCCGCAAGATCCATTGCCACTTTTTCAGAAATTCCGCATCCCACTTCCTTGACAATGACGGGTATCTCCACAGACCGGACCAGCATCTCAATGGCCCTGAGTATACCCCTGAACTTTCCCTCACCCTCGGGCTGAACCATTTCCTGAAGGGGATTCAGATGTACAGCCATGGCATCCGCCTGCACGATATCGATCATTCTGCGGATGTCAGTCAGGCATTCAGAGGAAATTAACTGGGCAGCTCCCACATTACCGACAATGACGCCTTTGGGATGCACCTTCCGTACCACTCTGTAACTTTCCAGATAGCGCTCATTTTCCAGCAATTGCCGCTGGCTGCCGACTCCCAGAGCCAGGTTCTCCTGTTCGCATACTTCCGCCAGCTGCCTGTTGATTCTTTCACCCTCTGACCAGCCGCCGGTGATCCCGCTGATCATCAAAGGGAAGGAAAGCACTTTGTCCAGGAAGCGTGCTGTGCAGTCCACATCTTCATAATTCATTTCCGGGAGCGCACAGTGAATGAAATCGACATTTTCGAAACCGGACGTCTTTTTCCTGAACCGAACATCCTGTTCCATCGCGATATGGATATGTTCCTTTTTTCTTCCCGAAATGCTCATAAGCGGTAATTTAAAACCGTCCTGAAGAAATAGCAAGGATTAAGATTCTGGAAGTTGCCGGAAACAGGGAATGGAACGCTGCGCAGAGGGTCAGAAAAGGGGATCCAGCTCTATTCATGGCGCAGAGCGACGATAGGATCCAGCTTTGCAGCCTTG
>CAYXFJ010000065.1:5613-13482 GCA_964464265.1 uncultured bacterium | reverse complement strand
ATTTTTCTACAGATTTTTCTCGAGGTTCCCCTTCATCTGGTCTTCGAGACTGGAATCCAGAAGGGAGAGGAAATGACGCGCCCACGATGTAATGTACTTCCCTTTTCTAAAAATAACCCCGTACTGGCTCTTGCCGAAATACTGGCTCACCGGGATGGCTTTCAGTTTCCTGTTTTGATGCTCGACCAGGGCCGTCTTGGGTATGATGGCGATGCCCACGCCGAGCTCCACATATTTCTTGATGGTTTCCACATTGGTGGCTTCCATGACCACATCGAGATTCAGTTGCACCTCCTCGAAAACCCTGTCCACTTCATCACGTGAAACAAGGCCCTTTTCATAACCGATGATCGGATACTGGGCGATGTCCAGAAGGGTGACCCTGTTCTTTTGGGCCAGCGGATGGTCAGGGCTGGTAATCAGCACACGATCGACCGGTTCCAGCTGTATTATCTGCAGATTTGCTGGCAGGTTGGACACGGGCGCCAGTCCAAAATCGATTTCACCGGATTGTGCCAGGGACACGATCTCATTCCACCGTCTCTCCAGAATGATGAGCTTGACATTGGAATATTTCTTCGTGTATTTTTTAATGATATCGGGCAGAATGTCGATGATCATGAAAGTGGTCGCGGCAATGGTCAAAAGGCCCCTCTGCGTTCCTTTTCTGTCCTCGAACGTGACTTTAAGGGATTCTATCTCCTGTATCAGCTGGGAGATCAGGCGAAAGAAGAGCTCTCCGTCGGGAGTCAGGTCCTTCCTGGGACCGAAACGGTTGAAAAGCTTGATCCCGAACTCCTCTTCCAGAGATTTGATCTGCTGGCTGATGGCTGACTGGGTGATGGCCATCTTGTCGGCTGCCCGGGTCAGGCTGCCGAGTCTGACACTATAATAAAAACCCCGTAATTGCTGGAATTCCATATCCGTTTCCATTAAACATTCTGATACATATTATTAGTTCTGGTTATTTTTTCAATATAACGCATTCAGGGTGAATTGTCAAGCCGTCAGGAAAAGAAGTCTCTTAATTATTAGAAAAATTAATGCTTACTATAAAGATTTTTTATTTGACTTATAATTTTGAATTGATTATTTTCTTTACGCAGAACACAGCGGTTCCTGTGCAAACCTGGGCAAGGGTTTTTGCACAGAAAGAGACTCTGACCAAACTATCTGAAATACACTGGCGGCGATGAACCCTATCAAATCCCAATATTGCTGTTTCCCTGAAAAGGATATTTATATCATCTGTCCGATTTTTATCCAGAACCTGATGAAAGGATTTTTATCAGGTTTTTTATTTTTATCCGGTAATGGAAAAACATCATTCACAGTTTAAGGAGCAAGTCCATGGCCAAACCGAAATTTGCAATCTACTGGGCTGCGAGCTGCGGAGGTTGTGAGATCGCTTTTCTGGATATTCGGGAAAAGATACTGGATGTGGACAAAGCCGTCGATCTCGTCTTCTGTCCCTGTATCATGGATACCAAATATGAGGACGTGGAGGCGATGTCCGACGGGGAAATCGATGTCTCCCTGTTTAACGGCGCCATCCGGAATGAGGAAAATTTTCATCTTGCCCAGCTTCTGAGGAAGAAGTCCAAGGTGCTCGTCGCTTTCGGTTCCTGCGCCTCCGAAGGCTGTATTCCGGGCCTGGCCAACCTGACACACAGGGACGAGATCTTGAAATACGTTTACCAGGACTCTCCTTCCATCGACAATCCCAAGAAGGTGAAACCACAGGTAAGCACAAAGATAAAAGCATGTGAATTGCTGCTTCCCGCAATGTTCGAGTATGTCAGGACCCTGGAACAAGTGGTGGATGTGGATTACAAGATGCCAGGCTGTCCCCCAGTAGCGGACCAGATCTGGGCTGTGATACAGGTAGTCCTTTCAGGGGAGCTTCCTCCCAAAGGATCGGTCATCGGTGTCAATCCCAAAACGGTCTGTGATGAATGTACGAGAACCAAGGATGAGAAACGGATAAAGGCCTTTTTCCGGCCCCATATGTTGAAAGACATCGATCCGGAGAAATGCCTTCTGGAACAGGGACTGATATGCAACGGCCCGGCTACCCGGGCGGGATGCGGCGCTCTGTGTCCTCAGGTGAACCTGGGATGCAGGGGATGCTACGGTCCTGCAGAGGGAATACAGGACATCGGAGGGAAGCTGGCAGGCGCTATTGCCTCGATTGTGGACAGCAACGACCCCGAGGAGATCGAGAAGATCATCAATCAGATCGTCGATCCAGTCGGAACCTTCTATCGTTTCAATCTGCCGAGCTCACTATTAGGGAGAAGAGTGTCATGAAGACGATTACCATTGATCCAATCACCCGACTTGAAGGCCATGGAAAGATATCGATTTTTCTGAACGAGGAGGGAAATGTCGCGGATGCGTACCTGCAGGTGCCGGAACTCAGGGGATTCGAACAGTTCTGCAAGGGAAGGCCCGTAGAGGAGATGCCGAGGATCACCTCGAGAATATGCGGTGTCTGCCCTGAAGCGCATCTCATGGCAAGCGCCAAGGCGTGTGATGCTGTATACCACATGGACATACCCCGCACCGCCAAGCTGCTCCGGGAGCTGCTGTATGTGATCTTCTATGTGACGGATCACACCACCCATTTCTACGCTCTTGCAGGCCCGGATTTCGTCGTGGGACCGGATGCACCGAAGGCCCAGCGTAACATTCTGGGTATTGTCCATAAAGTGGGTGTGGAGATCGGGGGAAAGGTGATAGGAATGAGGGGCCTGTGCCATGAGCTCATCAAGGAGATGGGCGGCAAGGCCGTTCATCCGATCGGCGCCATTCCCGGGGGCATGAGCAAGGGATTAAAAAAAGAGGATCAGCAGAGGTACATCCAGCATGGAAAAGAAGCGATCGAGTTCGGGAAATTCACCATACAGCTTTTCAATAACATCGTTCTCAAGAACAAGGAATATGTGGATCTGATCCTGTCCGATACCTTCACGCACAATACCTACAACATGGGACTTGTCGATAAAAAAAACCATGTTAATTTCTATGACGGGGATGTGCGTGTGGTGGGTCCGGACGGCAAGCAGCTGGTCAAGTTTAAGGCCCACCAGTATCTCGATCAGATCGCCGAACACGTGGAACCCTGGACATACCTGAAGTTCCCGTACCTCAAGAATGTCGGATGGAAGGGCTTCGTGGACGGAATGGACAGCGGCGTATACAAGGCCACTCCGCTGTCCCGGCTGAATGCGTCAGACGGCATGGCCACTCCGCTGGCCAACGAGGAGCACGACCGCATGTACAAGACCCTGGGGGGAAAGCCGGTCCAGCAGACGCTGGCCACACACTGGGCAAGGATCATCGAGCTGCTCTACGCCGCAGAGAGATGGGTGGAGCTGGTCAGCGATCCCGATATCGTGGGTCCGGATTTCAGGATGGTCCCCACAGAGACGCCCGACGAAGGTGTGTCTGTGGTCGAAGCTCCCCGCGGCACCCTTTACCATCATTACAAGACCGATGCGAACGGTATGATCGAAGAAGCCAATCTCATCGTCGGAACCACCAATAATAACGCGGCCATCAACATGTCCGTGAAAAAAGCAGCCATGAACCTCATCAAGAAGGGCAAGGTGAACGACGGGCTTCTTAACATGGTAGAAATGGCCTTCAGGGCTTACGATCCATGCTTCGGATGCGCCACCCACACGCTGCCCGGTCAGATGCCCATGATCGTGAGGATCTATGACAGTGAAAGGCGTCTTGTGGAGGAGTTGAGAAGGGATTAACGTTTCATGAAGATACTGGTGCTGAACAGCGGCAGTTCCTCGGTCAAATTCCAGCTCATCGAGATGAAGGGTGAGAAGGTTCTGGCCAAAGGTGTGGTCGAAAAGATCGGTTCCAGTGATGCCATCATCACCTACAGGCCGGAATCGCATAATACCATCCATGAGATACGGGAGGTTCTCAATCACGATTCGGCCATCAGCATCGTTCTGTCCATGCTGCTGCACCCGCAGTATGGCGTGATAAAAGATAAAAATGAGATCGGCGGCATCGGGCACAGGATCGTGCATGGAGGAGAGGATTTCACTGGCTCCGTTCGGATCAGCGACCGTGTCAGGGAGTCCGTACGGCGCTGTATTCAGTTCGCGCCACTGCATAATCCCCACAATCTCAAAGGGATCGAAGCCTGCGAACACCTTCTGTCCGGTATTCCTCAGGTGGGTGTTTTTGATACGGCTTTTCATCACACGATACCCCCGAAGGCTTTTGTCTATGGGCTTCCCTTTGCACTTTACAAGAAGCTGGGTATACGCAGATACGGATTTCATGGGACCTCTCACCGGTATGTCGCTGCTAGAGCTGTAGAGATACTTGCAAAAAAGCCGGAATCCCTACGGTTGATCACCTGTCATCTGGGCAACGGTGCCAGTGTGACGGCAGTAGACGGCGGAAAATCCGTGGATACCAGTATGGGATTCACCCCGCTCGAAGGATTGATCATGGGAACCCGGTGCGGGGACATAGACCCCGCTCTGGTTCCCTATATCATGGAGCGTGAAAATCTCACCACGAAACAGATCGACGGTATTATGAACAAGAACAGCGGCATGCTCGGATTGACAGAGACCTCGCACGATATGCGGGAGATCGAGGCCGAGGCTTTCCGGGGCAGCGAGCAGCACCGTCTGGCACTGGACATCTACTGTTACAGGCTGAGAAAATACATCGGTGCCTATATGGCCGTGCTGGGAAAGGTTGATGCAATCGTCATGACCGGCGGTATCGGAGAAAAGTCGTTCTTTGTAAGGGAGAACACCCTGTCCGGTCTGGAGCATCTGGAGATCTCGATTGATCCCGAAAAGAACAGGCGGAACGAGGTTTCCATAGGCACGGGTAACGTACAGATCCTCGTCATCCCGACCAACGAAGAGCTGGCCATCGCCAGGGACACCGTGGAGATACTGGAGGGCGCGGAAGAGACAGAACCGCTCCCGCAGGGCAGAGAAACGGTGGTTGCAGGGACTGGACTGACCCGTGAGGAGAAGGCCAGTCTTCTTCTGATCTGGGCGGAGGATCCGGATATTTCCATGGGCCGTCTGGCCGGAAGGCTGAAAAAGAAGACCGGCAAAGCCGTCGATGCGGAGGTCGTGGAAAGGGAACTGGGCAGGCTGGGTCTTTTGAAAAATACGAAAAAAAACATACCTAAGGTGTTAAAAAAGTGATCAAGTTGAACGAAGAAGAAGCCGGCTGGGTTCTGGCTATCACCTGGCTCAGCGCCCTTGAGGAAACGGCGAGAGATTTCCACGGTATGCGGCCACGGGTGTTCTGTGAACGGGCCTATGAGCACTCCGTGCAGCACTATCTGCACCACCTGGGTGACGAATACGGACTCACCGCTGAAAAAGCGGATTCCATCCGGAAGGCGCTTGAAAATTACATCCGGTTTGGAGTACTCGCGGGTCTTTTCAAGGATGCTAGTGATTTTGATCTCGTTGAAGTCAATCCCTTTCATGTGGATATCACCGTTCACGATTGCAAATATCTGAAAAGCTGCCAGACGCTCATCGACCAGGGATTTTCCGTAAGGGATCTGACCTGCGCCCGTATCGGGTGTTTCCGGGCGGCTGTCAGGGTGCTGGCCAATATCGATTCGGACTATCAGGTCAGAGCCTTCAACGTCGATGGGGATTGCCAGGGTTATATTGAAAGGTTGTAGGTCGATCCGTCAATGGTGGACGCTGGATTGAAAACTTTGATCGAGACGGCCGTTCACGGCGAGGACGCGGGTATCCGCAGAGAAGCACTGATCGCTCTGGGGTACCAGAAAGATCCCTCCATTTTCAATGTGCTGATCGGAACGCTGTCTGATCCGAATGCGAGTCTTCAGCATGCGGCGGTCATCTCTCTCGGACGATACGGGGATCCGAGAGCTATCGAGGAGCTCATCAAGCCGAAAGTCCTTCATTCATCTGTCGATCAGATCCGTTGGGCCGCAGTCTCATCCCTCGGAAAGCTGGGCGATGTACATGTGATCGACGATCTCCTTAAGGCCGCGGAGGATCCTGAATGGATAGTCCGGAACCAGGCGGCCACCGAGCTGAAAGGAAAGATACAGCATATCATTGATTCTGGTGAGGAGCATTTTGCCCGGATTCTCATACGGCTTCTGGCGCTGGACAACCGGGAAATCGTCGATCTGACGATTGAGGGGCTGCAGCGACTCGGAAACATGAGCGTTCCCATGCTGATAAATGCCCTGCAAAGCCCTTCGAGCCGGGTAAGGCAGAATTCTGCCTGCGTTCTCGGAAAGCTGCGCTCGGACAATGCGATGGAGCCTCTGATCAGTCTGCTCAAGGATCCCGAATGGGAAGTCCGGTACCATGCTTTGCTGGCTCTTGGAGAGATAAGGGATGAACGAAGTGTGGATCCGGTGGTCCGAATGCTACAGGATCATGTCACACAGGTGCAACAGGCGGCCATGCAGGTTCTGATCCGCTACAGATCATTGAGCACAGCTTCTCTTCTGAAATCCCTGGGATATGAAAAAGACAAATTCACTCTGCGAGCTATTCTGCTGACCCTCGGAGGAATCGCTGACGAAAAATCGGTCCCTGCGCTGATCAGCCATCTCTCAAGCAGTTACTTTGTTGTGAGGGGGGCAGCAGCGGATGCATTGATCCAGTTTGGACCGAAAATCGCGGACCGTCTCATACCGGGCCTGTCCTTCAACAGGTCCGATATCAAGGCGCTTCTCAAAGAAGCTTCGGATACGGAAAATCCGGTCATGCAGCTGAGAGCGGTGAGGGCGCTGGGTGGCCTGGAGGAACACAGGGCGCTCGGTCTTCTTAAGAAACTTGTTGAAGAGGGGAATCCGGATATTCAGGATGCAGCCTCAAGATCTCTCATTCAAATCAGCGGTGCCGCCTGGGGCAGATGCATGGCGGTTCACGTACTGGGCGAGATCGGAAATATCACCCATGTTCCCATGCTGATTCAGTCCCTTGAAGACGATTCCATCGATGTGAGGTTCGAAGCCGTGAAGGCCCTCACTAAGGTGGGCGGTGACGAGGCCATCGCCGCGCTAATTGATGTCCTGAAGGATCAGGAATCCTGCATCCGGTTTCAATCGATCCGCATGCTGAGACGCATCGGTGTGGGGCATCCCCGGGTTCTCGAATCCGCATTGAAGGCCCTGAAAGATCCTCACCGGGACGTCAGGGCCCAGGCAGCCAGGCTTCTGGGGAATTTTCATGATCCCAGATCCATACAACCCCTTCTTCGCCGTACGGCGGATCCCCACTGGAGCGTCAGGGAGAGTGCGGAGAATGCCCTTCTCAACTTCGGATCCAATGCCGTTCCCCAGCTCATCGGGGCTCTGGACAGCCCGTCCTGGACCACCCGGTTCCGTGCCGTGAGAATACTGGGAGAGGTGGGGGACGAGCGAACCGTAGCTCCGCTTGAAAAGCTTTTGCGGAAAAAGGGGGAAAGAAAAGCCGTTAGACAGGTCGTGAGGGATTCCCTGGAAAAATTAAAAAACAAAAGTGCCGCTGAATAGAACCTCTATGTCGGAGATACTGTATGAGAGTGAAAATCAAGATGGGTGAGAACGAGAAGCGCTTCATCGAACGGGTATCCCAGCTCTCCGGAGAGAACCTGTATGCCTGTTATCAGTGCGGCCGCTGCTCTGCAGGCTGTCCGTTCGCTTTCGAGATGGACATCCTTCCGAATCAGATCATACGTATGGTGCAGCTGGGTATGGAAAAACAGCTTATCGGATCCAAGGCTCTGTTCCTCTGTGCTTCCTGCTTCACCTGCCATGCACGCTGTCCCAAAGGCATCAACATCGCCCGTATGACCTGGGCCCGGAAGGCGCAGGGAGGCGAC
>CAYXFJ010000065.1:5107-5603 GCA_964464265.1 uncultured bacterium | reverse complement strand
GCCCGTATAGCCGAAGCTGTAAGGTATCTGATGGACCCGAAAGGCACCGATCATTTCGGACCGAATGAGGTGCCTGTGGAGCTTGCCGACGAACTTCCGCAGCAGGTCCTGGTAGCGGTATACAGAAAATTCAGCAAGTGATGCTGAAGGGGACGTTATCTGTGAGATCAGAAAGAAACGGTATGCGATCGAGAAACGAATACTTGATATGGGCATTGGATCATGGAAGAACAGCCCCATACGAGCCGTATCTCCATTCATTTTAATAAGGAAAGTGTTATGCCGATAAGACTCCATTACTATCCGGGTTGTACGCTGAAGGAAAAAGCCACCAATCTCGATGATTCGACGATAGCGGCCATGGAGGTCCTGGGATACGAGCTCGTCGAACCTGCCGACTGGACCTGCTGCGGTGCGGAATACCCGCTGACCGAGGAAAAGATCGCGGGACTGGCTGCAGCCACCCGAACCCTGCGACAGGTCGAGATGGAGGGTG
>CAYXFJ010000065.1:0-5078 GCA_964464265.1 uncultured bacterium | reverse complement strand
ACCACCTGCGCGTTTTGTTTCAATGTGCTGAAACGCACTAACCTGGCCCTGTTAAGGGATCCGCTCAAAAAAAAGCGGATCAATGCATTTTTGAAGGACGATATCCGGATCGATCCCCTGACCAAGAAGCGCACGACCGACTTCCCTCCGTACCAGGGGAATGTCCGGGTGCTTCACCTTCTCGAGTTCCTGAGGGATGAAGTGGGTTTTCTGAATTTAAAGCCCCATATCAAACGGTCGTTGAAAGGACTGAAGGTGGCCCCCTATTACGGCTGCCGTTTGCTGCGGCCTGCAGATGAGATCGGGTTGGATACACCCGACGATCCGCATATATTCGAGGAATTTCTGGAAGCCATCGGCTGTGAAGTGGTCGATTTTCCGTTCAAGCAGGAGTGTTGCGGATCGTACATATCCGTGTCGCTGCCGGAGGCTGCATCGGAAGCCTCCTATCAGGTGCTCCGTTCCGCTCAGCTGAACGGAGCAGATGTGCTCGCATTGAGCTGTCCGCTCTGCTATTACAATCTGGACCGGAGACAGGACAGGATACGCCAGCGGTACATCGAATTCGGAGGTTTTCCAGTTCTGTTTTTTACACAGCTGCTCGCCTGGGCGCAGGGAGTTGATGAAGAAGTGCTGGGCATGGATCAGCATGCCTTTGATCCCCGACCGGTATTGAAAACGACGAAACAAGAGGTCGCATCATGAATGGAACCGGAAAGAAAAAGAAAATAGGCGTTTTTATCTGCCATTGCGGTGTGAATATAGCCAGTGTTGTCGATGTGGAGGCTGTGGCCAAATCGCTGGAGGGCCATCCGGATGTTGTCTTTTCGACCGACTACGTGTACATGTGCTCGGAGCCTGGCCAGAAGATGATACTGGACACCATAAAGGAAAAGGATCTGGATGCCGTAATCGTGGCTGCATGCTCTCCTACACTGCATGAGAAGACGTTTCAGAACGTTGTGGAGCTTTCGGGTCTGAATCCGTATCAGCTCGAGATCGCCAATATCCGGGAGCAGAACAGCTGGGTGCATTCGGACAAGGAGAAAGCCACCAGAAAGGCGATACGTATTGTCAACTCCATGGTTGAAAAGGTGCTGCAGAACGAAAGCCTGGAACCGCTCAAGGTGGGAGTGACCCGGCGGGCTCTGGTCATCGGAGCCGGCATCTCGGGCATTCAGGCTGCTCTGGACATCGCGGACCACGGATATGAAGTCCTTCTGGTGGACAAGAGTCCATCGATCGGCGGGCACATGATACAGCTGTCCGAAACCTTTCCGACTCTGGACTGTTCGCAGTGCATCCTGACGCCGAAAATGGTTGAAGCGTCGCGCCATCCCAAAATCAGGCTCCTGACCTATCATGAAATAGAATCCATATCCGGATTCGTGGGTAATTTCAAGGTCCGGATAAAACGAAAAGCGAGGTATGTGGACGAGGATGCCTGCACGCTGTGCGCGGAATGCGAAAAGGTCTGTCCGCAAATCGTTCCGGACGAGTTCAACACGGGTCTTTCCTTCAGGAAGGCCATCTATCTGCCGTTTCCACAGGCTGTTCCCGGAACCTATACGCTCGATATAGACAACTGTCTGGGTCTTCTGCCGATACGCTGCGGGAAATGCAGGGATGTATGCGATGTCAACGCCATCAACTACGATGACAAGGATGAGATCTTCGAGGAAGAGGTCGGAGCCGTGGTGGTCGCTACAGGATACGATCTGTATACCATGGACCATCTGGGGGAATACGGCGGGGAAAAGTACGAGGATGTGATCAACGGTCTCGAGTTCGAGCGTATACTATCTGCTTCCGGACCGACGGGCGGTGTGGTGCGCAGGCCTTCGGACGGCAAGATTCCCAAACATGTAGTATTCATACAATGCAGCGGATCCAGGGATACAGAGCATCACAATCCCTATTGCTCGAAGATCTGCTGCATGTATACGGCCAAGCATGCCATGCTTTACAGGCACCGCGTACCTGACGGGCAGGCGACGGTATTCTATATCGACGTGCGCACTCCGGGCAAGGCGTTCGACGAGTTCTATCAGCGTTCCATTGAAGAGGACAATGTCCTCTATCTCAGGGGAAAGGTGTCCAAGGTGTTCAAGGAAGGGGATAAGATGATCGTCTGGGGTGTGGATACGCTTACCGGGTTCAAGGTGGAGATCGAGGCGGATCTGGTGGTGCTGGCCATGTCCATGGTTAAAACAGATGGAGCCGAAGCCCTTTTCAAGAAACTCAAGATCTCCACGGACGCTAACGGATGGCTGGCCGAAGCCCATCCCAAGCTGCGGCCTGTAGAGAGCCTCAATTCAGGCTTTTACCTGGCAGGTTGTGCTCACGGTCCCAAGGACATACCGGAAACCGTGGCGCAGGCGTCAGCTGCCGCGGCCAAGGTGGGCGATCTCTTTGCGAAGTCCGAGCTTCTGCATGAACCCACGGTCGTGCCCGTGATCGAAGAGCTTTGCAGCGGATGCGGCATCTGTGTGTCCATGTGTCCCTACGGTGCCAGAGAGCTGGACAGGGTCCGCAAGGTGGTCAAAGTGAACGAGATACTCTGTGAGGGATGCGGGGCATGTGCTGCCGCATGCCCGTCGGGCGCTGCCCAGCAGAGAAATCAAACCGATAGACAAATCTATTCCATGCTCAAAGCCATATTCAAGGGGTAGTCATGTTTGAACCTCAGATCATGTCTTTTTTGTGCAAGTGGTGTACTTATGCAGGCGCTGACCTGGCAGGTACATCGCGCATGCAGTACGCTCCCTCTAGTGTGAATCTGCGTGTGATGTGTTCGAGCCGTATCGACCCCCAGCACATACTCTACGCATTCAAACAGGGAGCGGATGGTGTCTTCATCGGGGGATGCCATCCGGGCGATTGCCATTACGTGGAAGGCAATTACAAAACACTCAGGAGAATCATTCTGCTGAAACAGATGCTGGAAGATCTGGGAATTGATAAAAACCGTCTCCGTCTGGAATGGATCTCGGCGGCTGAGGGGAAAAAATACGTTCAGGTCATAAACGAATTTACGGAGCAGGTGAGAACCCTCGGACCACTGAATCTGAAGGATGTGGTTTTAACAGATGAGGTAAGTCATGACTAAAAATACGCAAACCATCAGGAAAGCGGCAGGGATGGACAGCAGGAAATCGAAACCGGATAAAGAGATAACGAACGTCCCCATATTTATTATGGGCAAGAAGTACGAGGTACCCGCATCGTTGACCATTCAGAAGGCCCTGGAATACGCCGGTTACCAGCTGATAAGAGGATGCGGGTGCAGAGGAGGTATATGCGGTGCCTGCGGCACAGTGTACCGTTTTCCGGACTCCTATCGCATCGAAGTGGGCCTTGCCTGTCAAACCGTGGTGCAGCCCAACATGTACATCACCCAGATCCCCTTTTTCCCGGGTAATAAAGCGGTCTACGATATAGAAGAACTGGAGCCGACGGGTTCAACCATCGCTGCTCTTTATCCTGAGATTTTCAAATGCATCGGATGCGGGACCTGCACACGCAGCTGTCCCATGGATATCGATGTGCTCCAGGTCATCTCGAAGCAGATACGAGGGGATATAGCCGGTGCTGCTGAACTCTCCTTTGACTGCGTGATGTGCGGGCTTTGCTCTGCCCGGTGCCCGGCCGAGGAGGTGCAGTACAACATACACATACTCACCCGGAGACTGTACGGGAGGCATATCGCTCCCAGAGCCGAACATCTGAAAAAAGCAGTTAAAAACTTGCAGGAGAAGAAGTACGACAAAGATCTGAAAGGCCTGAAGAGGATGACGGTTGAAGAGCTCAAGAAAATCTACAACTCTCGGGAAATAGAACCTGATATGGCCGAAGAGATTTGGGAGCCCAAGGACAAAACCTACATCGTTGTCGAATAAAGAGCATTTTCATCCATACTTTTCATGGAGATAAGATTATGCCTTACACACCGGAATTAAAAAAGCTGATCGCGGTCGTTGAGAAGACGCGCCCGCAAAGGGTGGGAAAAAAGAAACACGGTGAGGAGTTCCAGCCAATGTCCCTGAAGGAAAGGGAGGATATCCTGAAATACCATCCCGATTTCAAGGAGGAGGGGAGGTCGGAGATCAGGGTCGGTCCTAACAAAGGATACAGGATCGCCAATGAGATGGTAAGTCTGCTGCACGCAAAAAGCCGTGTGAATCCGGATGCGATTGACCTGTCCATGCCCGACTATGAAACCGATGTGCTTGTCATCGGAGCCGGGGGGGCAGGATCCGCGGCCGCTTTGATGGCCAATGAAAGGAAAATGAAGGTTATCATGGCCACAAAGCTTCGCATCGGCGATGCCAATACCATGATGGCAGAGGGCGGCATTCAGGCAGCCACCAAGACGGAGAAGGATTCTCCCTATTTTCATTATCTGGACGCTATCGGCGGCGGGCATTTTAAAAACGATCCGGATCTGGTGGAAACGCTGGTGACACAGGCGCCCGAAGTGATGGCGTGGCTGGAGAAACTCGGAGCTATGTTCTCCAAGTACGAGGACGGAAGGCTCAAAGCCCTTCATGGAGGAGGCACTTCGAGAAAGCGCATGCACTATGCAGGAGACATTACGGGTGCAGAGATCATGCGCACGCTTCGCGACGAGGTCAAGAACCATCCAGACGACATCAGGATACTGGAATTCTCGCCGGCCGTGGAACTCGTGCTGAATGACAGGGGTGCGTGCGCCGGAGCCGTCCTCTTCAATCTGGAGACGGAAGAGTATTTTCTGGTGAAGGCCAGGGCCACGGTGATGGCCACAGGAGGTTCAGGAAGGCTGCACATACAGGATTTCATGACCACCAACCATTATGGCGCCACCGGGGACGGCCTGATCATGGGCTACAGGGTTGGTGTCCCGCTTAAATTCCTTCATACGGTGCAGTACCATCCCACGGGAGCCGTATTTCCCGAACAGGCAGAGGGCTTACTGATCACCGAGAAGTTCCGCGGTGCCGGGGCCAATGTGGTGAACATCGACGGCGAGCAGTTCGTGTATGAAAGGGAACCCAGGGATGTGGAGGCAGCCGCATTTATCAGGGAGTGTAGGGACC
>CAYXFJ010000064.1:0-13611 GCA_964464265.1 uncultured bacterium | reverse complement strand
AGGTATTGAAAGCCTGATAGTAGAAAAAACGGGATGTTCATCCTGCATGGCCGGCTGGAAGGGTGCCCGTTTAACAGCATCAATAATAAGTGCATCGACATCCATGTCATTGCTGCCCTGAACGATATCAGCCCTGACAACCAGCCCCTTATCATCAACTCCAACCTGCAGGATCACAACAGGCTTCAATGCATTCCTGTCTTTTCCCTCTGGAATCTGAAAACTCTGCCTTATCGCATCAACACCTTCCAGAGGGAATGCGTCAAGCATCCCCTCACTTTCTTTTTCCTGAGAAGACTCGTCAGGTTCTCTTTTTCGCTGTACGGTTTTTTCCTGTGGTATTACCGCTTTTATTGTATCAGCAGGACTTGCAGGTTCCGTTTCAGATCTTTTCACAGGGCTTAACAAAGAATCCCTGACAGCACCCTGTGCAGGCGCAACCTGAAGGGTTTTCTGGTTTTCCTGTCTGGCAAATTCCACTTTACTTTTCACTTCGCCTGCATAGGCGCTTTCAGGAAACGTCCGCATGAGACTGTCATAGAATACGAAAGCGAGTTCAAGGGAATCAAAAACCATTTCCTGCAGCCATCCGAGAGAATAGAGAGCCCGGGCTTGGAACCTGGAATCGGAACAATCACTGAGAATGGCCTGAAAGATTTTATAGGATGTTTCAGGTTCTTTCTTTTCGAATAATGCCTCTTCAGCTTTTTCGAATAACTTTTTAACGGAATCCGCCGCAGCTGACGATCCGGATAAACCCATTTTCTCTCTCGCAACATCTGCAAAAACGGAAAGCGGATATCTGTCTGTAAGAATGTGGTAGGATGTATCAGCACCGGCTGCATCCTGTCCCATTTCAGAGACATAGGCCAGATTATAATAAGCCTGAGGCGTATAAGGACTTTCCGGGAAGGCATCAATCAATTTGCGATAGTACCGCACCGCAGTATCCGGGAGAGAAAACCTGAAAAGATAAAGCTCTGCCAACAGAAAGTAATTCTTATCAAGCTCTTCTTTGCGGAAAGTTTTCAATTCAGGATTTTCCACCACTTTCGGAATTTCTCTCTCTCCAGTCCGTGTCCCGTAACGATTCACTCCTCCTGTTCTCTGCCTGTAATCCTGTCTGTCTGCATATTGATTAATTTCATCCGTCCTTCGATCCAGATTCTGCGGATCCATATCCTGTTGATCCATATCCTGTTGATTCATATCCTGTGGATTCAGATCCTGTGGATCCCCTGGAATATATCTGTTTTGATTCAGGGTATCTGCTGCCTGTCTGAAACGCCAGTCCGTGGTATCCATTCTGGTAGTATCAAATGGACTGTACTCGTTCTGCAACAGGGTATCTGCTCCCGTCGTTTCGCGGATATCCCCAACATTGACGCCTTCTCCTTCCTCCCCTCGGATGGCCATAGTAATCACCTGCTGGAGAGCCTGCAGGCGCTGAATATCCCGGCTATTGACATCTGCTGAATCCGCATAAGGCGACTGCCGGGATTCCTTCCGGACTTCCAGATAATTTTCCAATGCCCTCTGGTAATCCTTTTTATTCTCCTCATATATTTTCCCGAGTTCGTAATATGCCCTTGCTGAATGTACAGATTTCTGATGATCCTGAGTGACATCCTGATAAGTCGTCATGGCGCCATCAATATCGGATTTGAGTTTCAAACATTCAGCGATCTCTATCCGCAGTTCCGGTAAATGCTTCTGGTTTCTTTCATCACCGGACAATTTCTCGAACAATTGTATTGCCCTGTCATAATTACGCAGCTTCTTTTGCATCTGGGCATAGCGGAACTGGGCATCGAACCGCAATTCTATCCCTGGATTGGACTTTAATACTTTCTGGAAAGCCTCACCTGCAAGCTGAAACTGTCCCAGCGAATCATAACTCGCTCCAATTTTAAGATATGTTTCCGCTTTCATCTCATTGCTGATCCAATTAACAGCCTTCTCGAAGCCTTCAATCGCCTTTTCGAAATCACGGCTCGATTCATAAACATTGGCAAGATAAAATTGAGCTTCACCTTTCAGTTCATCATCTATGTCCAGTGCGATCAGGTCATACAGTTCCAGCTCTGCTTTTCTGTAGTCCCGCAATGCTATATCCGATTTGGCATACCAGAGCCGGGCTTCATTGATGAATTCGCTCTTCGGGTATCCGTCTATGAGTTCAGATAGTCTCCGCTGGGCCTCAAGATGCATCCCCTGAAAGTAATACGATTTACCCAGAAGAAGCAGGGCGTCATCCAAATACTTGGAGTCTGGATAAAGGGACAGGATCTTTTGTGCTTTTTCGGTGGCTTTTTGAAAATTGCTCTTGGAAGTTGCTGAAATTGGATCCGTACGGCTTTTTTTGATTTCATCATAGGCTTTATTGTAGTATTGCTTTGCGTTGTAGAAAGTATTGAAGTAGGCACAACTCGAGAATAAAAGAGAGATGAGTATGAATTTATACGCTTTCTTCATGAAAGAACCCCTTATTTCATATTAAAATTACAAGGATTTAGTACGATTGTCAAGAACAAACTTTCTCTGTTCCAAAAGATAAATTACCGCGTTTCATGTTCCCGACTTGAAACAAAAGGTCAATGGACGGGATCACTATTTTGGCAGGAGATGAAGATGGGGAGATATTTTTTGATCAATGATACAGGCCAGTGAACCTGTTATAGTACCCGTGATAACGGACAAAATGCAAAAAACCGGGAAAAGAAAAAAAACTTCTTCCTGATGGATAAAAACCAGGGCAACCAGCAGAAGCTGGGCCATATTATGAAAAAATGCACCTATGATACTGATGCCAATCAGACTCAGTTTTTCTGTTCTCAATGAGAATCCGAAGGCCATTGCAACCGCTGCTGATAATCCTCCCCCTATTGCGAGCAGGATGACGGGATGCATGAATTTCCCTGAAATAAGACTCCCGAGTAAAATGCGTCCGAGAACGACCATCAAACCTTCACGCAATCTCCACCATTTTAAGGCAAGGAGTGTGATGGTGTTGGCAAGTCCGAGCCTGAACCAGAGTACAGGTGTCTGAATATTCAGTTCCACAGTGAAAATAATAGTGGCGAGAGCAATGAGAAGTGAAATCTGCAAAAAGTGACGGGACATAAAAACCCTTTTTACATGGTATATCCGTCGATTCCATTTTCCTGTCTTCGGCTCACCCGGATCATCACCCGGTTTGGAACACAGACAAGAATTTCCCCATTCCGGTTCGCTCTTCCCATCTGTATGCAAAGTTTATTGGAGCAGGGAGAGCTATGAATCCATACATACCCGTTTCCTGTTTTGATCACCGTACTACCCAGCGGTCCCTGTACTTCCTTTGTTCCGGCCTGCCGGAGAACAATCCTGCCTGATTCCCTCCCGTTTATATAGATCACTGCTGTATCACCCATTTTTTGATGAGCTCCCTGCAATATCCATCCGGTTATACCCATCGTTAAAAGAAATGCGATGATTATCCAGTCGCCAATACGCAACATGTTTTTCAGACCGGCCAAACGCTTCTCCTGAGCAGAGAGATGATCTCTTTTTAAAATTACTCTGAAAGCAATTCTTTGATGATATCCTTCACTTTTTCCGGTTCAATAAGCTCCATGCATGGATCACCGCAAACTGTCCGGTAACACCCCGTACACTCCCTGGGAGGTTGAAGGATAATGCCTCTTCCATAGAGCTCGAACTCGCGATCATTGAAAATATTGTTGAAGAGAACCACCTTCTTTTTCAGTCCCAGCGCAATGTGCAGAGCCATGGTGACAGCAGTTACGACAAGTGTACACTGATTGATCAGATCGATGAATTCGGGAAGATCAAAATGTCCTGGATATAAGGCCCCTGACTGCTTTGAAAGCATTTTATTCTTCTCGTGTTCCTGCTCTCCTCCAAGGAATAAAACCTGATATCCTTCTTCTTTCAGCAATTTTGCGAGCTTGATCCAATGATCATCCGGCCAGAAACGCGTGGTCCAGCGACTGCCGCAGCCTGTGACGATCCCGCCGATGTTCCAGTCCCTCAAAGTTTTTACTTCCAGGATGTACTCTTCCCCCTGGAAATTGAATCCGCATATTTCGAATATTTCCTGAGGATAACTTTTCTGGTTCATCAGGTTGACGTCATCAAACAGACCCGTCAGCCACTTATCCTTCGCCCCAATATCAATGGGCGCACACCGGCCGTTCTTCAGAGTAAATCCTTTTTTCACAGCTGCATGGACAGATGAAGCCAGTGCACATGCCTCTCCGTCTTTATCGAGATTGTACAGAATATCATATTCAGTCGATTTGATAATCTCAATATCTTCCGGTTTGAAACGGAAAATCCTGTCCACCCGGGATGGCACGATCTCTGGTGAATGTGTCAGCCAGTGCAGTTCAGCATCCGGGAATTCTTTATCAATCCTGTGAATGAGAGGTGTAGTACGAATGACATCACCTGCTGCTCCCAGTTTGATGATCAATATACGTTCTTTCATGGGAGCATAATCCGCACAGTCGCTGCAATGAACCCCTTTTTCCTTGTGCGGCCTGCAGGGTATGTCACCCCGGAAATGACGGCAGTTGGAATGTATGAGCATATTGGATCCGGTTTGCTTATTCATGTTAGTAATTTGTATTTAATATTCGCTTATCAATATTCTGCTTCGTCCCCCTGCCCATGCGCCACAACGACTGCCAGTGCAATGGAATTACGTCTGGTCACTGCATCGTCCGATCTCGACAGCATGATGATGGGTCTGCGGGCTCCAACTGCAAGCCCGCCTATTTTTGCTCCGGCAAGATACCACAGACCTTTAGCGAAAATATTTCCTGATGCGATATCCGGCACAAGAAGAATGTCGGGATCACCTGAAATACGGCTGGTTACTCCCTTCATTTGTGCTGCCCTCTGAGAGAGGGCTACATCAATTGCCATGGGCCCTTCCACCTCTACTTCTCCCAGTTCACCCCGCAAAGACATGCCCGTCAGAGCTTCCGCGTCCAGTGTCTCAGGCATTTCAGGGTTCGTTTTTTCAATTGCCGCAAGTACCGCTATCTTGGGTTTCGTGATTCCGAGACTGCGCATGACACCTGCAGAGTTGCGTATGATATCTGCCTTTTGCTCAAGAGTAGGCCGGATCACCATCCCTCCATCCGTTACCAGCAGCAATTTGGGGTAAGATGGTACCTCCAGAATCGCAATATGGCTGATCAAACGGCTTGTCCGCAGATTATACTTCCTGTTCAAAACCGCTCTGAGCAGCACAGCTGTATTTACTTTACCCTTCATCACGCTCCGGGCTTCCCCGGAATGGACCAGTTGTACTGCCAGTTCTGATATATCGGTTTCCTCTGTCATGTCATGGATGACGATATGTCTGAGGTCAAGGGATACTTTTTCTGCTATTTCCTCGATTTTTGGTTTCGAACCGATCAGCACCGGCTTAATGATATCCTCATCCACGCATAACTTTATCGCTTCCAGCACTTCTTTTCCATCTGCTCCCGCAACCGCGACTGTACCGCCTCCAATTTCTCGGGCTTTTTTCACGATTGCATCGAAGTGTTTATACATCGGATATCTCCTTAATGTGGCCGGTTTCAGTCTGTGTACCGATGGCCAATGATCCGGCTACAATGAATCACCGGATCGCACAGCGTTCACATGCAGAATGCAGGAAGTTCAGATTGTACTCCTTGCCTGATGAATACTTTCAACAAGGTTTTTTGCCGTCCTCTCGATATTGTCGCTGCTGAGGATTTCAGAAATAACAGCCACACCATCCGCACCTTCCCTGATAACACTCGAAGCATTGTCGAGTCCTATACCTCCTATGCCGACTATAGGAAGTGTGGTTCTTTCTCTGATCCTTCTGAAGCCAGGGAGTCCGATAATATTATAGGAATCATAGGTCCGGGTCGGGAACACAGCCCCCACTCCCAGGTAATCCGCCCAGTCCGCTTTCCAGAGTTCCCTGAGAGTGGATACGGAAGCTCCAATCAGCTTATTTCCCCCGAGGATCCGGCGCGCGGTATCCACAGGAATATCTCTTTCGCCCAGATGCACTCCGTCGGCATTTACAGCAATCGCGATATCGATGCGGTCGTTGATTATAAGAGGAACCGAATGTTCATGAAGGTATTTTTCCAGGACTTTAGCATCCTCATACAGGGTCCTGCTATCCGCTTCTTTATTCCTGTACTGAATAATTCCTGCCCCGCCTGAAACGAGTTCTTCGGCTATTTCTCCTAGAGATTTTTTTAAGAATTTTCCGTCAATGATTGCATACAGCGACCAGTCAATCCTGTGTATAACTTTTTTTGTATCATGATTTATATCAGCCGTTGTTTTCAAGATCTTCTCCTGAAAAGGAGCCCTGTTTTATAACGGATGCCGGTTCGTGACAGGGCAAAAATACCTCTAATAATCAAAACCCGGTCTGGCAGGAACACCTTTCTCATAGGGATGTTTGATGAGAAGTATTTCACTGACGAAATCGGATCTTTTAACAATTTCCGGATGAGCTTTTCTTCCTGTAAGTACAAGCTCGAGACCAGCAGGTTTTATCCGCATGAGCTCGAGTAAATCCTCAACAGGAATCAAATCATAGTCAACAGCGACGTTTATTTCATCCAGAATGAGTATATCAATATTTTCATTCAACGCTTTCCTTGCAAGTTCAAATCCCTTTCTGGCCAGATTGACATCCTTCTCCTCAATACACCCCTTTTGTACAAATGCTGGTCCTCCGGACTGGATCAATGTGAAATTTTCCAGTTTGGATGCCATCTTCATTTCTCCTGATTCAGGATTTCCTTTCATGAATGAGATCATTTTGACACGCAAACCATGTCCCAGAGCACGCAGCACCAGACCCAGAGCAGCACTTGTCTTTCCTTTTCCATCCCCTGTATAAATCTGTATATACCGGTTCTGGACCTGTGATTCTTGCTTCACCTTCGATCTCCTGGATTAAATGGGATTCTTCATGTAGAATTCCTGTAACCTACATCTCCTAACTTAAGGATGCATCAGAGCAGATTCCGGATGCTACCGGAAATCATTTACCTTCCGATTTTAAGGCTGCCATCCTTGCTGCAAGCACTATGGAATAAAATTTTGATTCATCATCATCAGCTCTAGAGGTCAGGACTATAGGCGCTCTTGTTCCAACAACTATGGCAGCTGCGGTTCCGTGAGCCAGCAGTGTTGTACATTTGTAAAATGTGTTCGCCGTCTCAATGTTCGGAAAAATGAGAATATCCGCTTCTCCGTTAATGGGACTGTCCAGTCCTTTGATCTCGCAGTGTTTGGGAGATATGCATACGTCCAGTGCCAGAGGTCCGTCAACGATCGCGCCCTGAATTTGTTTCCTCTGCGCCATCGCGGATATAACCGCTGCATCCACGGAAGATTGAACCTTCGAGCTGATGGTTTCAGTCGCAGATACGAGAGCGGCTTTGGGAAGTTCGATTCCTATGGCCCTGGCCACTTCAATTGTGTATTTGAGGATTTGTACTTTTTGATCGAGATTAGGATCCGGAATGATAGCCGCATCTGCGATTATGAGCAGTTTGGAATAGGCTGGTGCTTCCATGACAGCCACATGACTCAGCAGAGATCTTTTGGTAACAAGGCCATGTGTTTTGTCAAGAATGGCTCTCATGAATAAAGGCGTTTTCACAAGTCCTTTCATCAGCATGTCCGCATGATTATCCCTGACAAGCCGGACAGCTTCAAGAGCAGCTTGTTCATCGCCAGTTACAGGATGGATCTGAAAGAGATCCGGATCCATTCTATTCTTTTTGATCACTTTCAAAATTTCATCCCTGTCACCCACCAGAATAGCTTTAACCACATCTTCTTTAATAGCCCTTTCGATAGCCCGGATCGTATCCGGATTATGACCGGCTGCGACTGCAACAGTCGGGGTTTTATCCCCCTTGACCAGTGCGAGCAGGTCTTCTAGTTTTTTTGGCGGAGCCAATGAGCCTCCTTTTTCTCAAAATGAGTCATTTCACGGTTTCAGCTACGCATAACACACCTGCTACATGTAATCGTGATCTTTCTCTTCTCCTCTTAAAACCCTGAGTGCCCCCAGAGCAAGGGCCTTCATTTCCCCTTCCCCTGGATACAGATAGACGGATGCTATCCAATCTACCCTTTGTTTTATCAAAGTGATAAAGTCTTCATCATATGCCAGACCGCCTGTCATCACG
Source organism: uncultured bacterium (assembly GCA_964464265.1). Lineage (GTDB taxonomy): Bacteria > Zhuqueibacterota > QNDG01 > QNDG01 > DSAB01 > CAYXFJ01. The sequence goes on along the minus strand of CAYXFJ010000064.1, from coordinate 5,395 downwards.
ATACCATCCACTTTTCCGGAAAGCACAGTTGCCGCACATCCGATTTCCTTGGCGATTTGATAAGCCATCGCATTATATACCATAGCTGCTGTTTCATCTCCGTCATCCATCCTGCTTTTGACAATCCGCAAATCATGTGTTCCTGTGTATGCTATCATTCCTCCTTTGCCGACCAGGTGTTTTTTCATTTCATGATGCTGATATTTGCCTGAATAACAGAGATCGACCAGCTGACCCACAGGAAGCCCGCCTGCTCTTTCCGGTGAAAACGGGCCGTCACCATCAAGAGCGTTATTGACATCAATGACTTTTCCTTTTCTGTGAGCCCCGACAGATATCCCTCCCCCCATATGCACCACGATAAGATGAATATGGTTATAATCCCTGCCGAGATCTTCAGCAACTTTCCGGCCGACAGCTTTCTGGTTCAGGGCATGAAATATCGAACGACGTTCCAGTTCAGGAATCCCGGAAATTCGTGCGACTGGCTCCATTTCATCTACGACCACTGGATCCACGATGAAAGCCGGAATGCGTGCTGAGCTGGCGATGTCATCAGCAATGATCCCTCCGAGATTGGAAGCATGTTCTCCTCCCACAGCTTTTCTCAATTCCAGGAGCATTTTTTCATTAACACGATAGGTGCCGCCGGGTATGGGTTTGAGCAGTCCTCCTCTCCCTACCACAGCAGATAGCTTTCGAATATCAACTTTCTTGGATTCCAGAATCTGTTTTACCAGATTCACCCGGAATTCTTCCTGTTCAGAAATTCTCGTGAAACCGGCCATCTCTTGTGTCGAATGATTGACGGTTTCACTGAACAACTCCCTCTCCTCTTCATACAGGGCTATTTTTGTCGAAGTTGATCCTGGATTAATGACCAGAATACTGCAGGGACAACTCACATTCCGCTCCTCAATATTGCTTTTCTTCCTCTTCGCCATTGAGCACCCTGAGCGCACCGAGCGCCAGAGCTTCCATTTCGTTCTCTCCCGGATAAATGCATACCGGTGCGATTTTCAGGACACGTTCCTTTATCCAGCCTGTTAGACGCTCGGAATGAGCCATGCCGCCTGTTATCAGAATAGCATCAACATTTCCATGAAGCACAGTGGACATGGCACCAATCTCCTTGGAGATCTGATAGGCCATTGCCCGGAAAACAAGTTCAGCTTCCTTGTCCCCTTTTTCAATACGGTTCTCCACATCCCTGATCTCGTTGGTCCCCAGATGGGCGACCAGGCCGCCTTTACCCGCGATTTTCTTCAGCATCTCCTGCAGGCTATATTTACCTGAAAAACAGAGTTCCACGAGTGAATAAACAGGCAGGGAACCGGACCGCTCCGGCGAGAAAGGCCCGCCCTCATTTGCATTGTTCACATCGATTATACGGCCATTGGCCACAGGACATATAGAAATACCTCCTCCAAGATGAGCGACAATCAAATTCAAATTTTCGAGAGGTCTTCCCATATCATTTGCTGCCCTGCGGGCTGTGGCCTTGACATTAAGAGCATGAACAAGGCTTTTTCTTTCAATTTCAGGGAGGCCTGATATTCTGGCATGGGGCAGAAACTCATCAACGGATACGGGATCCACGAAATAAGCAGGAATATGCAGTTCACTCGCCAGATCGAATGCGAGAATAGCTCCGATATTCGAAATATGATTTGCCTGCACATGTCCTCCCCTTATATCCGCTATCACTTTTTCATCGACACGGTAAGTACCGCTTTCCAGGGGTTTGAAGGGGCCTCCCCTTCCGACAACGGCTGTAAGCGATTTCAAATCGAGTCCCTTCAGGGAAATGAAACGTGAGATGTCAGATCGCCGTATATCTATCTGATCGAGAACGGTATGGCAGGATTTCAGTTGATCCTTCGAATATTCGATTGTTTCTGACCAGATCTGCTTTTCATCCTGGTAGAGAGCAATCTTTGTTGAAGTTGAACCCGGATTGATTACAAAAATGAAATGCATGATGAGTAACCTGAAGATCTACACCATTGATCTATGAACGGGAATGCTCTTTAAAGTCAGTTATTCATTTCTCAGAATATAATCGCCCCTCGCGGAATGCCTTGATGTTCAGAATCTCTGTACCTTTTGGAACACGCCCGTGTATGACTTTCTCCCAGACTTCAGAAGGGATCTTCAGCCTGGATGAAAGGACACCCAGCAAAATCGTATTTACAAGTCTCGAATTACCAAGGGATTCGGCTATTGAAACCGCATCCACGACAATCGTGTTCTTCTGTCTCTTCCTGACAACCTCAATGGAATCCTGCGGATAATGAAATCCCTTCATAGCTGCGATCGGCGGTATGAGTTTATAAAGGTTGATAATGACCGATCCTGTGTCTTTTAAAAAATAGATCCAGCGCATGGCCTCTGCCTGCTCGAACGCCAGCAGCACATCCGCTTCACCCTCAGGAATAAGAGGAGAAAATACTTTTTTGCCGAAACGGACATGGCTTGAAACGACCCCTCCCCGCTGTGCCATGCCGTGAACTTCGCTTTTTTTTGCATCAAATCCTGCTTCTACAGCTGCTTCACATAGCAGTTCGCTTGCCAGAAGCACACCCTGCCCCCCGACGCCCACGATTAATATATTTTCTGTATCCATGCAGGACCTCATTTATCCGGTCTGAACAATTGCTTGTACCGGACATACCTGAGCACAGACTGAGCATCCTGTGCATTGTGACGGATCAATGTGAGATTTTGTCAGTCCCTTCGCCGTCTTTTCTTGAGATTCACTGATCGCGGGACAACTGACCTTAAGGCATGTGTGGCACCCGATGCAGGTCTCGAGCGTTACTTTAAATGGATCCCTTTTTATCTTTTTCCGGTTCTCTGGAGGATAAAGCGCACAGGGCCTGTTCGTGATAACCACGGATACCTCATCGATCTCTATTTCCTCTGTCAGAGTTTTACGGGTCTCTTCCAGATTGTACGGATCTATCACTTTTAAGCGTTTGACTCCAAGCGCCTCACAGAGTTTCGCCAGGGGCACCTGAAAAGCTTCTTCACCCATGAGCGTCCTGCCCGTTCCGGGATGATACTGCCCTCCGGTCATGGCGGTAATACGGTTATCCAGAATGACGATCGTAATGCCCGAATGGCTGTTAACGGCATCCAGAAGCCCGGTCATTCCTGAATGGAGAAACGTGGAATCACCTATAGTTGCGACAATGCCTTTTCCGCTCCTCCGGACCCTGGATATTCCAATAGCTACACCTATGGACGCTCCCATTTCCACGCAGGTTTCCCCGCACTCCAGAGGCGGCAGTACTCCAAGAGTATAACAGCCGATGTCTGTGGTTACGAGAACCTTCAACTTTTTCAGGGTATAATACAGTCCACGGTGAGGACAGCCTGCACAGAAAATAGGAGGCCTGGGAATGACTTCCTCCCGGGTTGCCGGTCTTGCTGTCTTTCGGATTATACCTGATTCGATAAAACCCTTTTCAACTCGTTCCGGAGTAAGTTCACCGAGATTATTCCAGTAGCGTTTTCCCTCGCATAGAATACCTGCGGCTTTGACCTGTTCTTCAATGAAGGGTTCGAGCTCCTCCACAATAAAGAGCTTTTTTACGGAACGGGAGAAAGCCTCTATTTTATGGATGGGTAGAGGGTAACTCATCCCCAGTCTTAAGATCGATGCATCGGGAAGGACTTCCTTCACATACTGATATGCGACACTGCCTGTGATAATACCTACTTCCTCGTCTCCATTTTCTATACGGTTCATTTCTGTTTCTTCTGAAAAGATCTGGATTTTTTTCAGTCTCTCAGCCGCCCATTCATGCCGTTTTCGTGCATGCGCGGGCAGGACCACGAATTTCTCCGGATTTCTTTGAAAACCCTTCACGGCAAAAGTGGCCCGTTCCCCAAGGGTCACTTTACCCTTTGAATGACAGATACGGGTAGTCATCCGAAACAGCACCGGGACATCGCATGAGATACTCAACTCAAGCCCTTTGCCAACGAATTCCTTGGATTCCTGACTGTCTGAAGGTTCAAGACAGGGATATCCTGCAAACCTGGCATAGTACCGGTTGTCCTGTTCGTTCTGTGAAGAATGCATACCAGGGTCATCAGCGCTGACCACGATCAGCCCTCCCGGAGCACCGATCAAGCTGACGGACATGAACGGATCCGCCGCAACATTGAGCCCGACATGTTTCATGGCAACCAACGACCGTGCACCTTCAAATGTAGCTCCCATAGCGACTTCGAAGGCCACTTTTTCGTTAGGAGCCCACTCACAGTAAATATCTGAATATTGCGCGATGTTCTCCAGAATTTCTGTGCTTGGAGTGCCGGGATAGGCAGTTGCTACATGCAGACCATATTCAAGACATCCTCGTGCAACTGCTTCGTTTCCGGATAAAATCGAATTCATGAACCTGGATCCTTCCTCCCATTTAAACAGACTGGTTTTCTCCGAATGCCTGTTCGAGTTTGAGCAGACGGTTCCAGCTGGAATCAACTTCCTTCTGGATAAAGACGATATCCTCTTCGCTGAGATGGCGGAATCTCCCCTGTAAACCCAGATATTCCTTCACGGGTTTCGGATTCTTGATCTTCCTGTTGATTCTATAGCAGCCATTTTCCACTTCATAGATGGGAAAGATATTGGTCTCTGTAGCCAGCCTGGCTATTTTGATTGTGATATCCGGCGGATGTTTCCACCCGGTCGGACATGGAGCGAACAGATGGAAGAATTTAGTACCTTTAATACTCTTTGCTTTTTCAAGTTTCTTGATGAAATCTTCAGGATAGGCTATACTCGCTGTAGCGCAATAGGGTATGTAATGGGCAGCCATGATCTCCATGATGTTCTTCTTTTTTCCCTTTTTAAAATGCTTCACAGGTGTTGTTGTGGTCCAGGCGCCATGCGGCGTAGAGGAAGATCTTTGTATTCCAGTGTTCATATACGCTTCATTGTCATAAACGACATAAATGATATTATCGCCTCGTTCCGCAGCGCCGGACAGAGCCTGCAAACCAATATCAAACGTGCCGCCGTCTCCAGCCCAGGCAAGTGTGATTATGCCCTCTTTTCCCAGTTGTGAAAGTGCATGGCTGATTCCTGCGGCTGTGGATGCAGCGGTTTCGAATGCGCAATGGTAGATGGGCACACCTGCAGCAGAATAAGGAAAGGGGCCATCAATGACTGCCCAGCAGCATGCCGGGATAGCCATTATGGTTTTTCTTCCCAATCCTTTTAAAGCGTATCTGAGTGCCAGTGAGGCTCCACATCCCTGACAGGCCAGATGCCCGGGTCGGTCTTCCTTGATGGCCACGATCGGGTTCTGACTCCCGCCTTGCTCTGGTGCGATCAGCGAACCGCGGCCGAATGTGACGAGATCACGCGGCTGGCCGGGGG
>CAYXFJ010000063.1:10951-13626 GCA_964464265.1 uncultured bacterium | reverse complement strand
GAGTTTTTTCCGGCCTGTGGGCACATTCACTCCGAAATGAATAACCGCGTTGATATCTTCCAGATGATAACTCGTGTTCAGCTGAGTATCGGTTATCCCGCTGAAACCTTTAGAAACATCACTGCTCACAGAAGCCTGGCTCAGGTACAGACTCATGCTCCATTTGCTGCTGAACGGGAAGTAGGCATATACCGGTACACTTGTCTCGGTCAGGTTCTTACCGTCTGGATCCGACCAGTTTTGAACCAGAGGAACAACCTGGATTATACCCCTCTGTCCGATGATGGATGTATCATCCGCGGCCATGATATGCGAAATGAATCCGGATACAATGCCAATTAAATAAGAATAAAATAGAAATCTTTTTTTCATGGTACTGCTCTCTTGTTTTATATGATGCTTTTCCGGTATCACCTGATGCGTCGAAAATCCCTGCTCTTATATCACACTGGAATCTGCAATTCCGATGGGTGAAACCATTCCGGACACCTGATCCCTCACCTGAGCAGGATCAGCTTTTTTGTCTCTGTCAATGCATCCATCCTGATCCGGCAGAAATAGACACCCCCTGGCATGGGCCGGCCGAAGCGATCAGTTCCGTTCCATCTCTCGATGTACCTTCCGGGGTCCTGCATCTTAGCCACAAGCGGACAGATCCTCTGACCCGTGATACTGTAAATATCGATCCTGACCCATCCCCTGTTCCAGATATCATACGGCAGAACTGTTTCCATATTGAAAGGATTCGGATAATTCTGATAGAGCGTGAAATATTCAGGATGCAGTGATATTCCTTCGCTTTCCCTGCCGGCATAATCTTCTGTTCCGACGATCACTTTCAAATGTCTGGCCGGACTGTCCTTCTTAAGTAGAATCTGAAAGGTGTGATCCGTGACGGGTATCGCGCTCCGGTCATCCATGTCCAGAATATGGATATCCATGCTGTCGGGCCTCTGGCCTGATTCCTCAAGGGTGACGATAGTCTGGACATCTGCCCGGACCGTGCACGTGAGATCAATATCCCATTCATGACCGAGCGCGTTCAGCGGCTTGAAACTCCCCGCCATCCTTTCTCCGTTTTCGATAATGGAAAACCGGATATGATCGCCGATCGGCGGCGCTTCGGAAATATCCCGGCGGTCACGCCCATCCTGAGCGTCTTCCAGGAAACCGAGGTAATTCTGGGTATCGATCAGGTCGAATCCTTCGGTGCTGACCTTCAATTGAACGATATAATCATCCGGAGATCTTAAGAGCTTCTTGAGCAGGGGCACCTGTATGGGTGCATGGGCTGCTTTGAGGTTAACATAATGAGGCATTGGTTGTGTCCCATTGTTTTTGACAAAAACTCCTGTCCAGGGCTGTATAGACATGACATTATATTCATAATCATCCCCGTTGTAAAAGACCGGCAGTTCCATGTACATCTCCTCTCCTGTAGTGTCAACGAGGAGAGGGAATGCGACCGGATTGGCCACCTGATTCCATCCCGGGTAAAACATGAATTCCATCGGCTCATCGGTCGGTACGGACAAACCACCCTCAATGTCAAAACTGTCACCTGTTCTGGAGATGAACCAGAATGCGGAACCCGGTGTGAAGGTTCTGCTGAAATCCGGATATTCCAGAAAATACGAGGTATCCGTATCCTGGTATATACTCAGGCGCCACACATTATCGTCGTATTCGCCATAATCGTCGATCAGTACTGCTTGCACTGAGGGATCTGTCAGGATCAGCGGAACGGAGATCATCTGGTATTTAAGAGGCACTATATCCAGCGGAGCCTCCATGTTTCCCACCCTTACCTGTATAGAGGCAGGCTCTTCAGAATACTGGAAAGGGGGATACGTGGCCTCGGTCTGCCCGTCCGAAAAGCGGACATAGTATTCCAGTCCCCTTATCGTGACGTCAGCTCCCGGGATCGTGGCTGTATAATCCGCGCCATCCGGGATCATATCGATCGATTTGAAGGCAGTTTCTCCTCCTTTGCGGTAATACAGCCTTCTCAAAGTCGGAGTGATGGTCCGTGAAAGAGATGCACCAATGACCAGGTTGCTGCCGGCGACAGCCGTGTCGACCTGCGTCTCGACTGCAAGCGTTGTTGTGGCCTGAACCCAGTACTCGGTGAGTTTTAGATTGTAATTACCCATATTCTGGTTCCAGCCGGTGTTCCTTACTTCACCGACGCCCGGTGCATAGGTATAATCCCCCGTCTGAACCGTATCCCCTTCCTGGCTGATGATGACCAAGCTGATCCTGGCACATTCATTGAAAGTGCCTGCCGGCACCTGGACAGTCTCGTTTACAGCTTCCAGAGTAAAGTACATCATTCCTCCCATCGGAGGAGCATCAATGATCCAGCTGTTTCCCGGAGTGGTAAGACCGCTGGGCGCCCATACCAGAGGTGGAATAAAAACAAATGTTCCGCCCAGTCTTGCATAGTCCAGAACCATATAATCAGGGACACAGCAATTGTTCACCTCAACTTGTATCCCATAAAAAACTGTCGGATTGCCAACCATGCTAAGGGGGATTTGAATCTCGATCGTTCCTCCAACTACACCCACGTACTGGTGAAGATTGCGGATGGAGTGAGCAGTTATAACATCCATCCGGATACCGGAGTCGACCTGGTGCCGGCATTAGTTCAGGCCCTTCGTAGCCATGGCATC
>CAYXFJ010000063.1:0-10941 GCA_964464265.1 uncultured bacterium | reverse complement strand
CCAGACTCCACTGTGCTTTGGACATATCATAAGCCACACCCACTTCCAGCTGATTAAAAGAGCCATTGTTCTGGATGATGATTCTATAACATCCTTCATATGGCGATGGGCCGTTGCCGAAATAGGTGTTCGCAATATCCCACAGGTCAACCCGGCAGTAGAGATTGGATCCATCTTTCGTCAGAAAAACTTCCTTGATATCATCCCCCGTGTAAGATATGGAATCATCGTCCTGGGCATCGGTCATCATAGAGGTCACTCCGGTCCAGTCCGTAATATTCCCGTCCACGGTGATCGTCTGTGCCGGAACGGTGAGCTCCTGGATCTGAGGATCCTCGGTGCTGAACGCTCCCAGAAGAACCCCTTCGGTACTCTTTTTCATCCAAGTGTACCAGATACTGTTGAGCGCGCTGTCTTCTGTCACCATCTGCTGTCTGATGCGTAAGAAGGGTACTCCTTCGATAGTATCCTCATCCTGGACATCGTACTTGAACATCACGGACAGAGGCAATCCCATGATGGAATCGGATACCTGGATCCTGTAATCCCCATATTGCAGGGGATAATAATCCGCTTCAGTCTGTGCGTGAAGGGTTGAAAGGCAGCCTAAAACGGCTGCACATGTCATTTTCAGAATCAGTATGCGGGTTTTCATGATCATGGCCCTCCCGGCACTCTCGGCGGATCGGGCAGTTTGCCGGATCCTATATCCGCACCTGCCATGGCCGCCTCCTCGGCAGTCTTCCTGTTTTCCGTTCCAGGAACAAAATTGGATCCCATGCTGTTTGACAATTGTTCGAGCCTTGCCTGCACGAGATCATCCATCCCTCCTGTATTCAGCTCGATTGTCTCCCCGGTTTCCAGCCTGTCGACTTGTGCAAGCACTGTCTCCTGGCTGACGCCGGTCTGGACCACGTTCACGGCTTGCTCTGCTTTCTGGCCTGCCATCTCAAACTTGGGATCAAGATCGATCGCCTTTTGAAAAGAAGAAGCCGCCTCCTGGAACTGGCCTGCATCCAGTTTATCAAGGCCCGTGCAGTACGCCATGAATGCCTGAAGATTCCTGGTCGGTATATGCATGATGCGTGATTTCTCAAGAGGAGACAACTCAAAACCCATCTTTGCAAGTACACTGAACACCAGCCGTTTTTCAAAAACGAATATATCCTTGAGTGCCTCCGTGGTCTTCAGAGTGACGGCTGAGTTCTGCTTTGTAAGATCCGCCATTGCGAAATCGAGTGTGACACGGTCATTGTTGATATCAAATGCACCGTGCATGATCCGGGATGCTCCCAGAAGTTTTCCGCATCTGGGTGCAGTCTCTGCTTTTGTCAGCCCTGCCTGCTGGAGATTCATCTCATCCATGAGGCTTTGCATTCGGACACGTTCGATCAGCTGGATATCTTTCACCTGGCTCAGGTCCGTAATGATCATTTCACACAGGCCTTTGCCCACGGAGGCGTAAGCTGTATTTTTCCCATAATACTGGAAAGGCACCACTGCAACTGTATTCGGGACAATGGATTGGGCTCCCAGCTGGGATTCCTGCGCCAGGAGCATTCTGGACTGCTCCTCAATAGCCTTTTTCAACAGGGCATTGTACCTGGCTTCCATCAGACGGCCATAGGGTGCCGGCTTGACTTTATCTTTATAATGCCGAAAAATCTGAAAAGCTTTTTCTTCCTCACCGCTGAATTCGAGGCCCAGAGCCAGATAAAAGACCGTTTTGGGATCCTGTGGATTGATCTGAGCAGCCTTCTGGAGCAGTCGCCTCCCTTTATCGAATGAGCGCGACTTGACAAGTAAAATCCCGAGTTCCTGCAACGCTTTCTCATCGCGGGGATTGTGCACAAGGATCTGCGCGAGGGCTTCGATTCTCTTTTTTCCCGATTCAACATTACTCTGAGGCTGGACCGTGCATCGAAAAACAGGCCCTGCCATTAGAAAGACGGATAGGACCATCAAGACTGAACGCCGGATCATGGAATTGTACCTCAATATTAAATTTCTGGAACAAGTTTGCCGCACCTGTAAATCCCTGGTGTTCCTTACCTTACCACCGCGATCTTTTCCTTCCTGAGTAAAGCGTCATCCTGAAGAAGCAGGTACAGATACACGCCGCTCGGGACCTGACCGCCTTTTTCATCCTTTCCATCCCAGGTATAGAACTGAAGCCCCCTGTCGAACTGCTTTTCATCCTCGTGGACAGAGAAGCCTGCGGAGCTGACGATCATCAGCCTGACCATGGTCATCTCTTCAAGGATGAATGGCAGGGTTACCACGGAGTGCCTGGCCAGATTGAAAGGGCTCGGAAAACTGGCGGGCAGATTCTCCTCTGTGATCCCGGAGCGGTTGGCATTGAATTGATAAAAGAGGCTTAGGCCCTGCCCGCTGACCACAGCGACAGATTTCCAGTTGACGTAATCCTCCGCGATCTGCCGGGTATGCCAGTCTTCAAGAAGATGGGTGTACAGAACATGGTCTGCGCTGCGGCTGACGAGAAGGGTGCACTCCCCCTCCTCCGCGTCCCCGCTCATGTCCGTGTAAGCAGGGGCCAGAAAGAAGGATATTCCGTCGCCTTTTTCAAACTCGAAATATCTGGTCGCCTTTGGCTGGATCCTGACCGTTAGTGTGGTATCTGCCAGCCTGTATACAGCGTCCATACTGACCGAAGGGTAATAAATCCCCTCGGGATAGAAACGGGATGTATCCGCTCTCGCGCCTGTCATGAGATTCCATCCGTAAAACCGGGAAAGCTCGCTTTCGAAGGAGCTTCCCGCCTGTGAGAATACCCTGTCCAGGGCTTCGATTGCGGGAACATCCACAAGATTTTCCCAGATAATCCTGCCGATCTCACTGGTTCCGAGCTGTTTCTCCATAAAATGGAACCAGATACAAAGCCCGTACTCCCATCTTCCATCAGTACGGTCCAGAGGTACATTGCTCCTGTTGAAAAAGTATGGCAGATAGTAGTAATAGTCGTTGATGTGATCGTAGACCACATCCTCCATCCATGTGGCTCCCGCTTCCATGAGGAAGAGATCGTCAAAACCGCCGTCGTTGTTCTCATCTCTTCCCACATATCCGAGCTGAATGAGATGGTAGAGCTCATGAGCAGCCGTAACCCTCATTCCGTCCACTCCTTTTGTCGGAGTATGAACGAAATCGTTATCCATGGTGACATAGGATGTATAGGTATCCGGATTCCGGGAAATCAGGTTCTCGGGATTGGTCCATCCGTACACACCCGGCGTATTGATGAGATAAATATCCCATTCCGGGCCATCCACATTCCGGTCATCCGGCGGAGGATTCAATCCCAGCCTTCCCACTTCGACTGAATAGGAATATTCGAATGCGTTGCTGCATTCCTCGACATAATCGGGAATCCCTGAAAAATCATTATCCCCGGGAGGAACCGCATCATTTCCTTCAATATTATAGTGTATTCTGAACAGATTTCCCGGGCTGATGTAGCTGAAAGGCATGTCAGGCCTTGACATGAAAAGCCCGAGATCCCTCTGCTCCTCCATAGAAAATTCATGCCAGAGGTTCCGGATCTGAAAAGCAATCCCCGTCCCGTCCTTGACCGGGAGTTCATCAAGAGGCATTAACGTCCCGGGGAGAGATCCAGGGTCAACGATCCTCAGAGCCTGATAATAGAGAGCGCGGGAACGGGAAAGCTGCCCCCGGGATAACTCCTGTTCGATTCTGTCCATTACCCCCTGTGCACTCACAGTTTCTGCGAACAGAATCGCAATGGCAATCCACCGGCATCTTTTGACTGCGTCCCCTAATTTCATCAAGACTACCCTATTTTTGTTTGAAGCCGAAAGATACAGGTACACCTTCGAATCCAAACTCTTCCCTGAGCTGGTTTTCCAGAAATTTTTTATAACTGGTGAGTATCAGATTCGGGTTGGTAGCAAAGAACACGAAAGATGGCGGACGGATACCAACCTGTGTCCCGAAAAGAATCCGCACCTTTTTGCCCTGAACTGCCGGGGGCTGTATCTTCCGGTTGAGCGCGGTAATAAATTTGTTCAACTCCGGGGAGGGAATCCGCTTCTCCCTCTCTCTTGCTGTCTTCCATGCCATTTCAAGAACTTTATGAACCTGAAATCCTGTTGTGCAGGATACGTGGATTACCGGAATATAGTTCATACCCTGAAGTTTGCTCCCGACAGTTTCATCGAGACGGGATATGGCTTCCTCGTTTCCCTGGATGAGGTCCCACTTATTGACAACGAGAATGATCCCTTTGCGCGCTTCGGTCACGGTACGGATCACCCGCATGTCCTGCTGTGTCATCCCTTCATCCGCATTGATGAATACACAGGCTACATTGCATCTTTCGATGGCTTCCCTGCTCCGTACCGTACTGTAGTATTCCACTTTTTCCTGAACCTTGCTCGGCCTTCGCATTCCGGCGGTATCGATCAGTATCATATCCTGCTTCTGATAACGGATCCTGACATCCACTGAATCCCTCGTGGTGCCCGGGATCTCTGTCACGAGAAGGCGCTCTTCCTGCAATATGCGGTTGATAAATGTGGATTTTCCCACGTTCGGTTTACCCACGACTGCAAGCTGGACTGCATCCTGGTCCGTCTCCTTATACTCCTTCCCGGTCCCGCCTGTGAGTTCTACTACTCTGTCCAGAAGATCGCCTATGGCCCTTCCACCTATAGCCGAAATTCCCACCGGCTCTCCGAGTCCCAGCCGCATGAATTCCGCTATACCGTATTCCCGGCCGGCATGATCCACCTTGTTTGCCACAAGCAGGACAGGCTTCCCGCTCTTACGGAGCACGCGCGCCACCTCACTGTCCATATACATGATACCGGTGGTGCAGTCCACGAGCAGAATGATCACGTCGGATTCCTCAATGGCCAGCTCCACCTGTTTTTTCACTCCTGTCTCGATCACATCCCTGCTTTTGGGAATATACCCCCCTGTATCCACGAGCGTGAACAGAACTCCATTCCACTCTCCGTCTGCGGTTTTTCTGTCTCGCGTGATTCCAGGTGCATCATCCACGATGGCTTCCCGCCTTCCGATGATCCTGTTGAACAGTGTGGATTTGCCGACATTTGGACGCCCCACGATGCTCACCACGGGTTTTTTCAATTCATTTTCCATAATGCCCTGAAATCCTCAATAATCCGGACTTCCCGTTTTATCTCTTTCCCAAGAGCTGCAGGTGTCATGTCGTCCAGGAAGACACCGTCCGTATTCACGCAATTATCCGGAAGAACCAGCACACCCTCACCCAGCCCTGTTGATGCATGGATGACATCGCGGCCTGTGATAAGACCGGATACAGTGACCGATTCACCATAGAAGCGGCTGGTTACGGTCATGAGTTCAGCTTCAAGACCTCGAACCGTGCGAAGCCTGGGCAATACGTTTTTCTCGATAACAGGACCTGCGAGCTTTCCCGTCCCTATGACAAAGCGGCCAGGCCTGTCCAGTTTCCGGGGTAAACTTGTAAACTGCGAGCGAAATTTATCCAGAAAAGAGCGTGTCATGCCGATACCGTTCTCTATCTGCCAGAAATCCCCATAATGCCCGGCCCCGGGAAAAGGCTTTTCCGCCTGAAGGTAGAACTCATCTGCCAGATAGACAAATGGTTCGCCAAACTGCTCTGTAAAACGTTTCTGAAAAACCGCTGTCTGGCGTATGGTTTTCTGGGCAATCACTCTGTCAACCGGCACAAGAGATGAGAGCCCATTTCTGTGGCGTGTCAGTCCCACAGGAACCACAGCGATGCTTTTCAAAAGGGGATAGAATTCCGAGAGATCTGTGATACTCCGGGTGAGTATGTCACCGTCGTTATACCCTAGACAGAGCACGATCTGGGCATGAAGCACGATCCCTTTCCCGCACAAATAACGGATCTTCTCGAGAACATCGTCCTTTTTTTTTAGTCCGAGTAAAGTCAGACGTATATCATCGTCAGTTGCGTGGACTGATACGTAAAGCGGTGAAAGCCTCTGCTCCACGATGCGTTTCAGCTCAGGCTCGCCGACCCTGGTCAGAGTCACATAATTGCCGTACAAAAACGAGAGCCTGTAATCCTCGTCTTTGAAGTAGATACTTTTCCGCATGCCTGCCGGATTCTGGTCGATGAAACAGAAAAGGCATCTGTTGCCGCACGCTTTGAAGTGCATTGCAGGGAATTCCAGGCCCAGAGACTCACCTTCCTCCCTTCTCACCCGTACGGCCTTCGACCGGCCGTTGCGGATCACCTGAAAATCCAGCACGTCATCTGAGGCCAGGAACTGAACATCGATTATATCACGGACAGAACGGCCATTGATCCTGGACAGTCCATCGTCCGGCCTGAGGCCTGCACGGTCCGCCGGGCTGCCCTTCTCCACCCTCTCAATTCGAAGAGGGACATGCGGACTCACGCTTCTCCTTCCATTGACGATGGCGCTTCCACTCTTCCAGCAGGAATCTGATGAAGCCGGCGATCGGGACTCCCATCAAAAGACCCCAGAAACCCATGAATTTCGAAAAAACAAAAATGGAAAATATCACCAGCACGGGATGCAGACCCACTCTTTTACCCACAATCCTGGGAGAGATAAGATAAGCTTCCAGAGCCTGGATCGTAAAGAAAACGCCGGCTATCTTCAGCGTGGACGGAAGTATATCCGCAGTGAATAATCCTGTGAGCAGGGCCAGGGCAAGGCTGATATAAAAACCCAGTATGGGGACGAGATTGAAAATACCGGTGATTACACCAATGATGATAGCAAAAGGTATTTTAAAAATGGCCATTCCCAGACCGGTCAGAGTACCGGTGATGATGCTGACGATAAACTGTCCCCTTATATACGCGCCAACGATGCGGTGCAGGCGCCATGAATAGAATACGGTCAGGTTCCGGTACCGGCAGGGAATGAAATCAAGGACAATCGTTTTCATGCGGTCGAGGTCCTTGAGGAAATAAAAGGTGAGGACAGGGATGAGGACAATATAAACGACGTGTCCGAGAAAAGCTCCCAGCCCGGTTATGCCTTTCATAATGTTGGAAAGTGCCTGTTCTGCTCTCGCAGGAAACGTATCGAGCAGGCTTTCTTCGAACTTTTTCACGTCTATGTGAAGATATTTTGTGATCTTGGGGTAAACTGATCTTATCATGTCCATAACTTTAGTAGCCAGATCCGGTATCCGGTTTATGAGTTCCTCGATTTCCTTCACAAGATTGGGGATAAGAACAGAACCCAGAGCAAAAAGAAGGGCCAGCGTCAGGAAGAGGATGAAGTAAATGGCAAGACTTCTTCTTATCCGGATCCTCTCCAATAAATCGGCCACAGGATCCAGAAGATAGGCGAGGAAAAATGCCACAATGAATGGAAAGACCACAACCTGTAACTCGACCAGCAAATAGATCAAAAGAATCACTGCGATGATAACGGAAATCCTGCCTGCCATGGGAAACGATTTTAATCCCCCCAGCATGAACAGAAGCAGTCCTCCGATCAGCACAGGCGAGAGCACAGACCGGGAAGCCCAGAAAAAGGCAGCCATGATCACTATAAGTGCCGCACCGGAAAACATCAGAAGATTCTGCCTGGCAAAAGCCGCACCCTGTTCTGCTGGCGGTTCTCCCCGGTGTTTTATTTTGTCCCGTAAAACCTGCGCGATTGTCCCTCTTTTCCGGTCCCCGGAAGCGGGATCCCCTGGAAATTTTGCAGCGGTATCTTTCTTAGCGGATGGTTTCATACTGTTTCCTGCTCTACTCCATAACAAAAAGGAGGAGGGCGGTAAAAGACCCTCCTCCTTCACGATCCTGTGTTTTTACCGCACTATTTCAATCTGATGAGATCACCCTGTTTGAAGCCGGTTCCTGCTTTCGCTGTGGCTTTGGCAGCTTTCCCGCCTGCGACGATTTCTGTCACCTGAATGGTGCCTACTTTCGTTTCATCACTTCCCAGGGAAATGCCTGTGTCCGGATCGATCAGCGCCTCCCCTACTGCATAAACGGTGAAGCTGTCCCCAACCTTCACGCCGGCATCGGATCCGGGTTTCATGAAAATATCGGATCCTCTGACGGTGAGAACTTTTCCTGCCCAGGGCAGATTTTCCATCCCCTTGTCGATCATAACCATGATATCCGTTATCGCTTCCCTGGTCACTTTCCCAACGAGGGAGTTATCGAAATCGGTTTCATTCCTGAAATCGATCTGCGGAGTGCTTACACTGAGCCCGCTTGAAGATTTTTCTTTGCGCACATTCTCCGCCGTAAGAATTTCACCGGTGGTTGTGTTCACAAAACGGACATCCACCGCCACAGTCGAAGACTGTTTCTTGGTTCCCAGACCGAAGCCCTTGACACGGCCGCCCATCTCTTTCTGTGAATATCCGAATTCGGTTATGGAACCCATGATGGCCAGCTCCACACCCAGCATCTTTCCGACTTCTGCGGCACTCTGGGGGGTGACCATCCCCGACTGCCCGAGCTGCTGTTCTTCGATGACTTTGGAGATCTCCATGCGCTCGATTACGGAATACTTGCCCGACTTGACAAGCTCTGTTGTGAGCATATCGGCCATACCTTCGCCGGCGGATTTACCCCCCCACCAGCTATAAGCGTGGTCCGATTTGTCTTCAAAAGTGAAGACAGCTACCCTTTTCTTTAGCTGTGCCGGCGCATTGGTCTGGAAGACCAAAAAGGCCAGCACGATCAAACCGATAATGGCTGTTGTCTTTTTCATTTTTCTGCCTTTCTCCTGATAAGAATTATTGTGGTACCTGCTGAAGCTCTACTGTAACGCTGTTTGGACTGACACCCACCACCTTTACACGGATGCCCTCGACATTCTGGCCTGAAAGCCTCTGAGCCACGTCGTCACTGTTCGCTGTTGTCATCAGTTCCAGTGTGGCGAATCCCTCATACCAGTCCCGCTGGATTACTGAGGAAAGTCCGCGTACGTAGTACTTCAGAGCGCCCTTGAATTTATTCAGCTGATCGTAATCCGAGACGCCCCGCACATTCAGTGTGATGGCCGCACCGGTTGTCACGTCCGTCTGCCATCTGTCGAGTATCTGTGTCAGCAGTCCGTCCTGCAACTTTTCACACGCTCTCTGGATGGCTTTTGTTCCCCCCACGATGTCATCAATATGGGGAAAGGCACCATCCGCTGATTTGGTGGCTATAATATCTCCTGTATCGGTCCGTATTGCCTTGACAGAGACTGTAGCCTGCTGGGATTTCTGCCGGGCTCCAAAAGCTTCGACCATCGTGGTCTTGGCCAGAGCCTTCCCGGAAAGGACCACTTCGGCTCCGACTTTGCGCCCCAGAGCGGACGCCTGTGCCACATCACCCTGCAGGATGGCAGCAGCCTGACTGCTCTCAATGTTCCTGAGAATTGTAGCCCGGTCCACGAACCGGAATCCCTTGTTCATGAAAAACTCCATGAGAGCGGTTTCCGCTGTGTTCAGATCCGCTTCGATATAGGTCAGGATGCCGGGGGAATCGCCGATATTCTTCTCGTCTATGATCACCATTACCCGCGGCGTATTTTTTCTGCGGATCAGTTCTGCAATGCCGTCCAGATCGCTTTTTAAATTGTCCAGTTTTATAAAGGCTTTCACGGTCACTTCATAGAGCTGTTCATCCCGCTTGCCTTCCTTGACCACTTCCCACTTCTGAACATACCCTCTGGTCTTGCTGAGAATGTTGTCTTCGATCAGCTGAAAATTCTCCACCAGAGTCGAGGATTCGACAAGCGTGCCAAGGGTCTGTTCGATACCTGTCCCCAGGGCATCATCGACCGCATCGTCCCGTGCATGTGCGACATCGCCTGCCACGATCGATCCCAGTCCTGTGGCCTCCACTTCCCTGGCCTGTTCAGCCTCCTGCGCGAATCCAGCCTGCAGGAAAAGGAAGATGACAGCCAGAATAAGGCTTATTTGAAGCCGTTTCACGTGAACCTCCTTAAAATGTCATTCTCAATGCATTTTGAAAATCACGGATGATCAAAAGCGCATCAGCCCCTGAGATGGTTTTGGTCGGGCCGAATGTACCTTCGATGGTGTCCGCTTTCATGATTCCCCTGTCCACAGCCAGACAGATCGCGTTATAGGCAAAATGGGTTGGATTGACATCCGGGAACCGGGATGGCGTACCGAAATACTTGGTGGCAAGAGACTGGTCGGCTGTGACAGCAATGATGATATTCTGCAGGAACATCGCGTAATTCGAACGGACGAGCTTGTCGTCAGGCCGGAAAGTATGATCCGGGAAAACATCCATGGCACCGGCTTTTACTACGTCCTCGATCCAGTTCTTTGCCCAGTGTCCGGTAAGGTCAGTGGCTGCTGCCATAGATTCCCTTGTCTGGGTTTGCATCTGCGTGGCATCTTCCGGAGGCCTGAACCGGGTGTCATACATTTTCGGCTGTGTTCTCTTCAGAACATCTAAAAGTTTCATTTCTTCAATAAAGAGAACGGCCAGGTCAGCCCTGTCAATCTCGTCGATCAGGGCAATCTTGGCGCCAATCTTTGTGCCAGGAGCCGCCCGCTGTATCTTCTGGGCCAGTTCCCACTCCGTATTGGCCTTTTTTGCGAAGTCGCCTTTCATGGCCACTACATCCGCAAAAACATCCTCTGCAGACCGGAATTCATACGCTTCCTTATAGGCCATCCCTTTGTAGAACAGGATCTTTTCGGAATTCGGTTTCAGTTTCAGGGCTTTGTCGTAGACTTTGAGGGCGTCCTCAAGCCATTTGTCACCCTTCTTCTCCATGACAATGATCTGCCCTTTCGCAGCATGACCATCCATGAAAGTCTCATCTTTTCCAAGACCTTTTTCGACCATATCCATGGCTTTCCTGTAGTCCCCTCGCTTTGCAAGGACAAGGCCCGTGCCCACATATCCTCCGGGATATTCAGGATCCAATGCTGTCGCCCTGGTAAACTCTTCAG
>CAYXFJ010000062.1:0-13829 GCA_964464265.1 uncultured bacterium | reverse complement strand
GTATCCTCTGGATTCCTGCTTGTTCAGCGCCACTGCGAACACCGCTCTGCCATCCATGTCCCTGGGAGGCAGGTCACTGGCAGTCTCCATGGCAATAGCGCAAAGAAAATCCTCAGAGATCAGCGGGCCGCCGGACATGCCTTCCTCAAATGGAATGTCCCTGTATATGATCTCGATCACCCGCTGATTACCGTGAATGGTGAGCAGCCTTTCAGGTTTTTCCCGGAGATATCCACTGACCACATCAAAATCTTCCTGAACTCCGGGCCTGTGAAATCCAATACCCATGATCCGCAGCCCCGGAGGCGTCTGCATGGACAGGGGTACAGGCTCAAGCTTCAGCTGCCGGACAGCTTCATTCGCGATCTCGAGAACAGCCACATCCTGATCCGGGTTGGACCATTTACCGACAACTTTGACGGGAAGCCAGGCCGACCTGTCTTTCGGATTTCCCCAGCGGGGTGCGATGCGCAGGTGACCGATCTCCCGGGTCTCATCGAACCGTTCCATCCGGAGAGTATAATCGAAATTATGCCAGGTCGTCACAGCGTATCCCCTGTCCGAGACAAAGAATCCTGTTCCCACATACAGCTGATTTCCCGAGTCAAATTCGCTCGTATCCAGAACGCGGAAAATGAATGGACAAGACATGGACTGCTCCGGATCTGACCTTTCACAGAAACCTGTAAAATACCGGGAAAATTTTGTTACAGAATCTTTTTACCGGAAAAGCCTGAAAATCTTCACGTAAAACTGAATTAAAAATCCGGATAACTGCAAATACCTTATAATATCCTTGACAATACAAAACCGTTTGAGTATATTCACAGCATTATGACCCAGCGCCGGATTCTCCCGCACTTAACAGCGCCTCACCGTACGGACCGGTCTTTTTTTTATCATCCGTATCTGATAGTTCCATGATATGAGGCGAAAATTAAGAGTTGACAACTTACCGACAGTCCCTGTTCACCTGCCCGAATTAGACAAAGGAGATCTGTATGGGATTATTCAAAAAACAGCAGCCACCGGCACCACTGGGCAATCCCAAAGCTGAAAAGATTGGAAAATTCGCCGCTGAAATCATGCTCTCTTTGATGAACGACGGTCAGATCGACCCCTCTGAGATCACCCGGATAAGAAGTCTGGCCACACAACTTGGTCTTACCCCGGCGGAGATCACCGAGTCCAAAGCCCTGCTCACCTGCTACCTGATGGAAGGCATGGTCAAAGCAGGAATGAGCAAGGAAACGGCCGTTGAGCTTTCCAAGGAAATCATTATTCAGATCAGCAAGATCTGATTTTTCTGAATGTATGAGAACGCACAGCTCACCGCTTGAAGGCTGGTGAGCTGTTTTTTTTCCTGCCAAAGATAAGGAATCGTAAAACTCAGGGTCATGGTCCGTTCCGTTCCCGCATTGTATGCAGGTATTCATTCGAACGGATTCTTATTTTTTCCGGGGCGCACTCTTTTTCTTCGTTGATCCCTCAGAAGACCGTGATGCTTTTCCGGCCGGATGCGCGGTTTGTCCCGGCGCGGATACAGCCGGAGCTTCGGGCAATATCTTCTTCAGATCCTCCGTGCTGAGCCTCTCTTCTCTGGCCAGCACTTCCGAAACAGTATCCAGTTCTTTTCTGTGGGCTTTGAGAAGACCGAGCGTTCTCGTCATCTCCTCATTGAGAATATTCTTCGCTTTTTCGTTCAGCCGGTCTGACAGCTCGTTATTCGATGCTCCCCTGTGCTCGATAACGTCCGGAACGACCATCACTCCCACCTCATCATCCATACCGTATCTGCCTATCATCGAACGGGCGATTTGCGTTGCGTGTTCCAGATCACTGGATACCCCTGTCGTGAGCCCCCCCTCTTTACCGTAGTAAACGATTTCCGCCCCCCTTCCTCCCAGGCTCACCCGGATATTTGCAAGCAGCTGGTCACGGGTGTACCCGAATTGCTTTTCCAGTTCGTCAGAGGATCTGGCCATATATCCTCCGAACTTCCCGCGGGAAACGATGGTAACATAGGACGGCCACTTCCCGGATAGCCAGTACATGAGAGTGTGTCCTGCTTCATGCCTCGCCGTTCTCTCCACATCCTCTGGATTCCAGATCTTTTTCTCTCCAAAACTGACGGTTTCGAAGGCATCCTCCAGCATGCGGTTATCGAAATCCCTGTTATCCTTCGCAGATTTACGGGCTGCGGTTTCGATCACCAGCTCGAGGTTGGCGATGGTCATACCGGATGACCGTTCAGCAATAAGCTGAATCCCCTCTTTCGTGACTTTGCAGGCCGGTCGCTTTGCCAGCCGCATGGAAAGATACTGGAGCCTGGCCGCCTTGTCCGGAAGATCGATGTAAATGGTCCTTGAAAAACGCCGGACCAGAGCGGGGTCGAGCGCCCTTGCCATCCCCTTGCCGGCGGCACCCTCTGATTCCAGGGCGTAATTGGTGGCTGCCAGAATAAAGACCGGCCTGTCAGGGGACGGACTGGTGAATCCGTCCATCTCCGTGAGGAGCGCATTCAGCGTGTTCTCGCTCGCATCCGCACCCCCCCCAACCGCACCCGTGCGCTCCTTGCCGATCGCATCGATTTCATCGATGAATACGATGGACGGAGCATAGCGCCTCGCCCTTTCAAAGAGGTCTCTCACGTTCTGCGGACCGCTTCCCTGCCATATGGTGACGAAGTTGCTCGCCGAAGCTGCAATGAACGCAACATTCGACTCGCCTGCCATAGCCCTGGCGAGCATGGTTTTCCCCGTACCCGGAGGACCGTAAAGCAGCACGCCCTTGGGCGCTTTCAGGCCCATGGCTGCAAATCTGCGGGGATTTTTCAGATGCTCTATGAAAAACTGGAGTTCCTCCTTCGCAGCCTGAGCCCCGATCACGTCCTTGAAAAGAGTGGCCGGACGTTCCACATCATCCAGAACCGTACCCACATCCGCAGCCGACACAGCCCTTCCCAGCCTGAAATTACGGAACCGTATGGGGATCTTCCGGGATTTCTCATCTATGGTGGGCGCAGTGTCGAAGTAGAGGACTTTTCTCTCCTGCCCCATTCTTTCCGCAGATTTCTGACGGTAAAGACGCAGTACGGTTCCCGACAGATTTTCCCTGAAGAGATCCCTGCGGGACTCCCATCCCTCTGTTTTATCGCTTGTAAAATCCGTATGGAGCACACCCCGCGCCCCGCCCGTACGCATGCATGCCATGAAAAGCTCCTCATCGACCGTCCCCTTATCCGGAGTCCCTTCCCCTTTTCCTGTGAAAGAGAGAAGATAGATAGGCATGGCCGGAAGGCGCTCATGTATCTTTCTCAAAAGTTCCTGCCCCTGCTGCACCCACCTGGATGCAGCGGGTATATGATCAAAATGCCTTATCGTCTGTGTCCCCGGCGCACCGGCATCTCCCATCCACAGGTCCAGAAGAACCATGTCGACTTCCCTGTTCGCCAGGTGCTCCATGGCCTCCTGAGGCGAGGCTGTGGCGATCCAGTCAAATCCTTCCAGATGTTTGCTGTACAGATGCGTCAGATCCTCCCGTGTCACGAGCAGTATCCTGAAGCGGTCCCTGGGCTGGAAAAGGGCTGCTGTTTCCGGATCCCACTCTTCCTTGTCTTTATCCGGACCGAAATGGATAAGATCGACGCGTTTCAGAACATCCTCAAGCCTGTCCGTCTTGTAGAGCTGGCAGAATTTGAATATCTCGGTCTTGACGAACATCTCGGTCTGGGACCGTATAGTCCGCGCATCCACCTGGCTTCCCTCCCTGAGGACAAGACACATGGGAACCAGATCGTCATACGTGATGCGCTTGAAATACTGGATCTCGAAAAGATCTGCCATGCGGCCGAGCTCGGTGAATGCCACCTTTTCAAGCTCATTCACGCCCAGATGGTTGAAAAGGATCGGATAACCCGTGGAAAGTCTCGAGCATACAGCTGCAGGGAAGATCGGCTGCCCTGTGAGACTGTCCCTCTCGTTCTCCAGAGCGTCGAGAATAGTTTTTCTGTGAAATCCGGCATTTGCGCCGTGGAGGCCAGAGATGCTCGGCCTGTCATAGAGCTTTTTCCCGGCATTGGTGGTGAAAATGATCGTGGTGTCTTTGAAAAAAACATTTCTCTCATTGTACTTGTCCTCCAGCAATCCGGCGTCCAGTATCTGGAGGAAGAGATGTATGGTGGTCTGATGGGCTTTTTCGATCTCGTCGAACAGAAGGACGGATGCGGGATTTTTTTCAACGAATTCGGTGAGAATTCCCGGATGAGCTCCGCTGTAACTCTTTGCCATCCCCACGAGCTGCTCGTTCTGATAATGCCCGCTGTATGCGCTCATATCGAACCGCTTGAAAGGCCTTTCCAGATAAGAGGCCCCCAGCTCCGCAAGAAAAGTTTTCCCTACACCCGGAGGCCCGGCAAAAACGAATATCGCTCTGGGTGTCCGCCTTTTCACATCCGATGCGGCCACGACTTCCGCGTTGAACAGACCTTCTATGAAAGCGTGTATGGCATGATCCTGTCCGAACACCCTTTTCAGAAGAGCGGACCTCAGCGCCCGCAGCCTGTCCGAAAGCTCCTCCAGACCGGGAGCCTCGACATCCCTGTCATACCAGCGGGACAGAACCCCTTTGGCCTTTTCCCTGGGAACGGGCGTTGTTTTCAGAATCGCACAGGCTTCCCTGGTAACAGCCATGGCGCATACCATATGCCGGATGTCGATCAGTCCGGGATGACTCCGGTCCGGCACCTCATCCGCCAGTGTCTTGGCCGTATTCAGCAGCGTCCTTACTGCCTCGGAGAGAGGCAGCTTGGTGGGGCAGGACATGAGTTCCGGGAGTTCGGGAAAGAGTGATTTGAGTTTGCTCCGCTCCATGCCCGTACATTCGCACAGTAGCACACCCGCTTCCGCCTGTCCGGCAACAGCTGCCAGCATGGCTTCGAGTGTAAGCTCCACAGATCCACGCGAGAACGCATGGTCTTTGGAGAGATCGATGATGAATTGCGCTTTATCAGTGAACATGGCGACTCCACAATAACGGAAAAGTATTTTTTAATAATGATCCGCAAGACAATTTATCGAAATGCTGAAGAAAGCCCGGCCTTTATCTTCCATTCATGTAAATCTCCGGACCCTGTTGGCCTGCATCAGAGTTCATCCGGAATGTCTTTCTTCAGATCGTGAATCCAGATGAGCCTGAAATTCTTTGACCATGCCGGATCCAGAGCCGTCAGATTCTGATAATCACCTGGCCGGATGGAGCAGATGCACTGGAATCCTCCCTTCCCGGCCTCCTCTTCAAGCATATGCGCCCATTCGGATCCTGCCTCGTCCGGGCTGAACTTCAGTTCGGGAAGAAAGAGGATCACCTGAGCGTGCTTCCGGGATTCTTCAATGCACTTTCTCAGGTTCTCCATGCCTTCCTCTGGTTTTTTACCTTCATGAGGGACACCGGACAGATCGATCACCTGCTTGCTGCGGAGATCGGGTTTGTCCTTGATGTCGAGGAGCGCCTTTACAGCTGTCACGACTACAGCTCTTGAATCCTCTTCACGGTCAGCAATCAGCAGTATGCTGGAATTGGCCTTGCCTGCCAGATCATGAACGAGAGCCATGGCTTCAACAGGCTTTTCCTTTTTAACATCCAGATTGCCCTTGCGTGCCATAATCGTGAGGTTCCTGCCCAGCGTGTTCAGCAAAGGGGCATCCGCAGGCGGTTCGATTTTCGGGCCGATGGCAGATCCCAGGACCTCCGCCATCACCGGGGTCGGCGACTGCATCATGATCTCCAGTAAATGAATGAGCATGATGGTTTCGTACCTGGAATCGGTCGCCTTTTTGATGACCGCATCAAAAAGATCCTTGCAGGCCTGCGACTGTCCCAGGGAACCGCCTTTGAAGGGGACTCCCCCGGTTCCGAGCTTTTTTCTCAGCAGGCGGCGCGTGGATGTGCTGTCTATATTCCTCTCCACGAGATCCTTGGCCACCATGTTCATTTCTTCAGTCAATTGACGGATCACATTTGCATCGTTGGCCAGCTGTGCCAGTTTGTAGATCGGGATATCCGCCATTTTTAGTATTGCCTCCAGGATATGCTCCGGTTCAACATTCCCGAACTCGGCATTGATGGCTTCCTGGGTCGCAATGTTCAAAGCCAGCTGGATGGATACAGACCACTTCGTCACAACACGGTCTCCTGTACTCGATGACAAAGATCGCCCGGCCCTTTTTCTGCCCGGAACCGCTCTATTCTGTCTACTGCCTAAATCCCCACGGGTGACGTAACAGGTACTTTTGCCATGGCTCCCTTGACTACGACTGTCTCCGGACAATAGATGAAGAACGTGACCACCATAATGAAATTGTCCAGCCATGTGTGCTTGGTGATAATGGTCAGCCGGGTCACCTGCTCGCCTTCCCTTTTGTATTTGCTCAAAATCTTCTGCAGATCCGGCTGCCCGCCTTTGATCAGGCCTCCGAGAAAATGCCTTGCAGTGGCTGTGTCCTTGAATTCGACAGTATCTGTCGCCTGCACACCATCCGGTACATAGGTGACCTCTGTCCTGAAAACACCACCCACGACAATCGTGATCACAAGAGCGATTATTCCGAATACCGCAAATCCGCCTAATGCTCCCTGTACATCGTCAGCCATTTCTCCCTCCTCATAAGTAATGAACCTGTTATCTGATTGAACCTGTTATTATCCCCGGTCGATTCCAGGGTCCTTATTCCCGGCCTCTTCCATTGTCCACCGGGGAGTGATTTTTTCAAAAAATCCGGACGCCTCAGGGCTGACCGGCAATAAGGTCTTTCTCGAGCAGGGGAATCAGGAGTTCCACCCCTCTTGGAATCCGGTTCGGATTGACGATCCGGGACCTGTTGGTTTCATAGATAAGCCGCCAGTCCCTGCTGTCCTCATAATAAATTCCTGCTATAGCAGCCAGTGTCTCTCCTTTTCTCACCCTGTGCCGGATCTGATATTCCCGGGGTTTTTCCTGCTTTACACGGATATCGTCGGTAATCACTTTCGTTCCGCCGGCTGCATCGGATGCCACCTGCGCAGCCAGTGCTTTGTGCATTCCGGACGGGACTTCACCTGAAATCCGGATGATACCCTCAGAACCGGACACGACAAGCTGTGCCTCCTTCAGATCCGGTATCTTATCGATCCGGATCTTCACCGCTTCTGCTGCTGATTCAACCGGAAGGATTTCCTGCGCCTTCTTACCTGAGTTCAGCAGGAACGGAACAGCCACGCCCAGAATGAAGGTCAGGACAGGAAGGAGAATGAGGAGTTTCTTCTGCTTTCTGAACCTTGATTCATTTTGCCTGATCTTCTGTAAAAGCTCCCCCCTCCCTTCCTCAACATTTTTTGCACCCTTCTCCCGGATCGATTCCAGCCTGAAAAGCGGTCCCAGATCTGTCCCGCACTGTGAACATTTCTCTGTTCTGTTCTCGGTATCACATACAGGGCAGGTAATCATGTGCCCTCCCATTTATTGCCGGCCGCCTGCCGGTAGTTCCGCCACGTTCTTTATTTATATAAGGCAGTCATCCGGTCTGCATTTTAAAAATATTATCAACTCCGGATGTTCACTCCCGGTATTTATCCTCTTCTCTTTTTGTGCTTCTTCGATCCTGCGAACCTGGCCTGTTTACGGGCGGAAAGATCCTTCTGTATCCGCATTTTCAGATCAGCGCAGCGGGTACAGTCCGGTTTGAGCTTCAGACCCAACCTCACGCTATCCAGCGCTCCGGAAAGATCATCCTCCCTGATAAGGGCAAATGTTTTCTTTTCGCAGGCATCGTGGTATCCTGCTGCCATCATGTTATTCCCGGGTTCGAGGCTGCACGCCTTGCTCAGGAACCGCAATCCCTCGTCCGGATCGGACCCGGTAAGGCTGATGCCGCGTGAATAGTACAGATGGGCTATATACTTTCCCATTTCACGGCGCACATTCTCAAGGGATGCGATCGCCTCTTCCTGTTTCCCCTTCTGCCAGAGGCTTTCGGAATCCCTGATGCCGGACTCGAAAATGCCGAGCCATCCGGTTGCTGATGCAGGGTCATCCGCAGATGAAGATTCCGCTCTTTCCGGTTTCTTTGAACTCTTGGCTGTCCCGTTCACGGATTCGCTGGCGATCTTGATCTTCGGCAGCTGGGCTGCATAAATCGCAGATCCTGAAGCGATCGTTGTATCCGTGCCCTGGATCAGATCTCCATGAAATAGCTCCCGGATTTTTGTATTCACCAGCGGGATCAAGGTCGAACCACCGTTAAGGATGACGGCGTTTACTGCATCCGGTTTGATCCTGGCACCGTCAAGCGCTGCCTGGCAGAGAGAGAAAGCCCTTTCGATATCCGAAGAGATCATGCTCTCAAAACGTTTCCGGGTCAGTGAGAACATGTGAACCCCTCTGCCTGAACCCGAAGAGGATTCGAAATAATCCTCCAGGTGCATATGAAAATCCACCTCTTCTTCTCCAGAAAGAGCGATCTTTTTCTCTTCTGCGAGAGTTTTCAGCTTTTGCAGTTTTGCACCGGCGAAGGATGCATCAATATCGAGCCGGGCAAAAATAAAATCCATGATCGAAGCATCGAACAGATATCCTCCCAGGTGCTTGTCACCCTCATGCCACAGGGCATTCGGTTTGCCCTTGACTTTCCTTATGACCGAAACGCTGAATATGCAGGCACCCAGATTGAAAACAAGAAAGGTCGATTCCTGAAAATCTCCCCCAAGAGCGAGTACCGCTGCGCTGGATTCTTCCAGGAGTTCGACATAGGCCAGACCCGCGCCCTGTGCAGCTTTCTTGATGGCAGCCCGCTGCTTGTCAGCAAAAATCGGAGGAACGGCAATCACAGCTCCATCGATCTCATCCTGGACCGATTTCCTTGCATCTTCCAGGGCATGGCTGAAGAGTTCCTCGGTGAGTGTGAGAAGCGGGATCACTTCTCCCCTGATCTGGACCTTCTCCTCGAAACCGATCTTCTGCTTCAGGCTCAGGAACTGAATTCTCTTGTCCGTTCCCTCCCGTCTTCCCTGTGCGGATACAAAGGGTTTGAATTTCTGATCAGCGAAACGCGTGGGAATGACAGCTGTCGAGCCTTCCCTGTGCACAGCCACCCGGCAGGCAGTGGATCCCAGATCAATGCCCAGAATGACACCCATCCTGACCTCCGCTAAGACCCTCCGGTATGTTCACCGTTTTCCGGAAGATCCGGCTCTTTTCATGGATTCTAAAAGTCCATCGAACATACCCGGACCTGGCGCCGGTTCGCCTCCACCCCCCGCGGGCTGCTGTGCCCTCCACTTCTCGAAGATGGCGAACATGATCTTATCCACCTCATTCCCCTTCGCCTGTTCCAGAAGTGCATTCCCGCTCTGAAGGGCCCCGATATAGTCGTTCAGGGATGCTTCCAGAGCCCTCTTCAGGTCAGGGGTTCCTATCTCTTCGGCCATTTTCAGGGCTACAGGAGCCCGGATCAGCCTGTGCACCTGCGGCGGCAGGTTCTGAAGTTCCTTCTGAAGTTCTTCGGACCGCTTTTCACCCATGACCTTGTTGTCTTCGCTTATCGCCTTCTTCACTTCGCCTACCAGCTGCGTCATCTTGTAACTCTGCTGCGGCGAGAGCATGTTGCCGAAAGCCTGCAGTATCGCCTCAGAGTAGGCCACCATGCCCTGTGCATTGGTTTTCCAGTCCCCTGGCTGAGGGGTTGGCTGCTGTCCCACGGTTTTGGGCATCATCTTCCTCACCGCTTCCATTTTTTCTTTCACTTTATCGAACTTGTTGTCATTGAGCGCGTTGTAAAGCTCATCGAGGAGTGCTTCGATTTTCTCGATGGTCTCTGCTTCAGCTCCGCTCCTCCGTGCGTTCCACTCCGCTTTGACCTCGCCCACCTGCTTCTCATACTGGCTTCTCTGATCACCGCCCCTGGCAGGGAACACATCGACCTGTGTCCCGGAACCATCCATCAGTTTAACGCCGATCTTCTGAAGGATCTGATCACTGTCCAGTTCGAATATGACATCCACAGGTGTTCCTTTTGCAATATTTTTTGGCAGAAGCAGATATGCAGTCACCTGATGTTCATTTGCACTCGCCACAGGTTCGTGACCTGCATACACCGGCACCGCCAGCCTGCGTAAATTGGCCTCCGGAATACTGAACCGCTTGGGTTTCTCCGTGGGATAAGGTGTTCCCTTCTCTATGATGACATCGAATTTGTCGCCTGTGGTCTGAATGCCGTACGGAATGGCAGTGACACGGATGATGCCCTCATCCCCTTCGAGGGGATTTTTCCCGCATTTTTCATTGATGCATTTTGTGGCGTCTCCGGGATTCTGCTCTCCGCAGTGGAAACATTCGATCACATCCGGGATCTTCTTTGCCATGATGCCAGCGCCCTGTGCCACCACTTTCATGGGGTCCACGTTCATCAGAATCTTTTCCTTGCCGAACCGGGCAATGAGCTTCTCCTTCACCAGGGGGATCATGGTAGATCCGCCCACGAGAAGCACATGATCGATTTCTTTGTCCTTCAGTTTTCCGTTGGCCAGGGCACTGTTCACGATTTCGATGGATCTGTCTATATCGGGTTCTATCCACGAAACGAACTGCTCCCTTGTGATATCCATGATGACATCGATGATGTTCCGTTCACTGTCCTGAAGCAGTCCGGGGAGAAAAATCTCCGTTTTGGGCATCGCGGAAAGCTCCTTTTTGGCTTTCTCTGAAGCCTGCTTCAATTTGGCCATGAAACGGGAGTTCTGCCTTCCGTCAATGCCGTGTTCCTTTTTCACTTCCTTGAGCACATAATCCATAATTTTGTAATCGAAATCGTCTCCTCCCAGCCACATATCCCCTTCTGTCCCATGTACAGCGAAAGTCCCTCCCACAATATCCAGTATGGATACATCGAATGTGCCACCGCCCAGGTCGTAAACGAGTATTTTCTTGGATTCATCAGGGCCTACATTGTCCACACCGAAGGCCACGGCTGCAGCTGTAGGCTCGTCCAGGATACGTTTCACTTTCAGTCCTGCCTGTATACCGGCTCTGCGCGTCGCATGTCTCTGCTTATCGGTGAAATAAGCCGGAACCGTGATCACCGCATACTCGACCTTTCCGGAAATCTTCATTTCAGCATCTTTTTTCAGCTTCTCGAGGATCATGGCGGATATATCGATCGGCGATTTCTCCTCCCCTCCAAAAATGACCATCACTGCCTGTTCCGTTCCTGAGGAAGGCTGTACGATCTTGTAACGCACCTTTTCCCTGACTTTCTGAACTTCCTTGTCCTTGAAAGCACGTCCCATCAGCCTCTTGACACTGACTATGGTGTCCTCAGGAGCCATCTCCATGATACCCAGCGCTTTGCTGCCTATGATGGTCGCCCCTTTATATTTACTCACCACGGACGGCGTCAGATCTTCCGCTTCGCTGTTCTGTATCAGACGAAGATCCTTTTCCTTGATGTACATTGCCGAATTGGTGGTCCCCAGATCGATTCCTATGGTTGCCATTGTACTCCTCCAGAAATAATCTAATTCAATTTTTTGAGACGACTACTTTAGCGGGTCTTAAAAGCTCTCCATGCAGCAGATACCCTTTTTCCAGTTCCTTGATGATGATACCCTCTTCGAATCCCGTGCCGGACTGCGTTTCCTCTACAAGATGTAAACCAGGGACCGGCCGCCGGTCCGGGGCGTCAATAGCCGCGACTCCTGCCTCATGGAGCTTGATCTGCATCAATTTATAAACGGAGCGTACATTCCCGAACCAGATCTTCGTCTGTTTGTCCATATCCCCGCTTTTTTCTTCCATATTCTGGACCAGCCGGGTACAGACATCCATTATTTCAATCTGATCGAGAAGAAGCCGCCTTGTGAGCTTCCGGGATTGTTCTTCCTGTATTCTGAGTTTATCCTTCAAAGCGAAACATTCCTTCATCAGATTGCTGATGTCCGATGTAACTTTCTCCCAGCCGGGTATATCCCCGCTTTCCTGGACTGACGGCTCGCTCACCTCTGTACGGTTTTTTTCTTCCAATGACTCCTCCTCGAAATGACGGAAAAAGGACAGGGAATGTCAGCTGTCAAAATGTATAAAAATAGATTCCAGTCCCGCGGTAGCAACCTCGTCGAAACCTTTCACATCCGTGGTTTTCAGATTCAGAAATTTGATCTTCCTGTAATCACTGGTAAAGTCGGGGTTTTTCAGATCCGTATAAAGTTCCTCAAACTGCAGTTCCGGCACACGGATCAATGCCCTGACCTTATCCCCGATATTGGTCTGGGTAACGGTCACCTTTTCTGTTTTGCCGGTGCAATAGTACAGGACATCAATGGAAATACGGACCTTGCTGTCCCTGAGCATTTTATTGGCGGTCATTCCTTTGTTCAGGCGCGCTCTGTTGGCCTTGTCCTTGATGAAATCCTGAAGCGCTTTATTGATATCTCCAATGGAAGCATCCGGATCCAGGTTCAGTATCTCATAAGGGGTTTCTTCGAGAAATAGGGGATCTTTGAACATTCAGGTTCTCCGCTGTATAGGTCAGATCATTCTCTGTATTTTGAAAGCCTCTCTCAGATTCTTGAGAAGCTGCTGAAGCTGCTGGTTCGTGAACAATTTGATCTTCGCTTCGAACTCCAGATCACTCGCAAGTTTCATGAAATCGATGTCCTCCCTATCGAACTCTGCACTCAGCATGGTGATGCCTTTGATCAGGAGCTGGATCGCGTCCTCACATTGCTTTTTCTTGGAATAGCTCGTTTGCAGGCTGTTCAGCATGGAAACCGCTCTCTGGTTGTAGGCTCCCACCAGGTTGCTGCGAATGGTCTGATTGGCCGGATCGTACTCATACGCTTTTTCGAGAAAGGTCAGCGACTGGCCTGCGTCCGTTTTCTGGAGCCCTTCGTTGTTGTAGGAGATCGCCATGGTCTTTCTTGCAAGCGAATGATTGGGATTGATACGCAGGGCTTTTTCAAGAACAGTACGGGAGCCGGCGAAATCTTTCATATTGATCTTCTCATTGCCCAGATCGCAGTAAAAATCCACCAGATATTCCCCGATTTCACGGGTTTTCACTTTCTGATACGTGGACTCAAGCAGGTTGACCGCATCGTTCAGCTTGTTGTTTTTCTTGTACAGCTTCGCTTTGTCTATCACTGCTTCATTGATGCGCTTTTCAAGGTCCTTTTGAGCTTCCTGTACGGGCTTCGAGAATCCCTCAGCCTGCCAGACTGCTGCCATATTCGCGTCCGTAGCGAGACCATACGCGTCTATCCAGCCGGACAGCGCTCCTTCCTGATCCCCCGCTTCCGCCTTCTCCTTTGCCGTATCGCTTTTGATCATGATCAGAAGATATTTCGATTCCACCGCATTTTTAACTTTGTCCGGCAGGGTTGTGTGCACAGCCACCGCCTTTTCGTGCCGGTACTGTTTCATCGCCTGTGTATAGACGATCCCCAGCCTGAACGGGAAAAAGAGAAGCCTCATCGTGGCGATGTTTACATTATCCGGTTCTGAAATGTGAAGCAGCCGTGCCAGACGGTAGACCTCGAGTGTCATTTCCCGGTCCTCAAAGAACGTGTATCCACCCGGCAGGTTCAAAACTATTTTACGGTCCCTGTCCGAGCAGCAGTATCTTCCCCAGATGCAGGTTTCGCTCTTCCTGCAGTCTTTTTCAGTCCCGAAACAGGGCTTTCCCCCCTCCAGCTGCTGAACAGTACGCACCAGCTCCATGCGGGTGTAACTGTTTTCTGGTTTGATCCTGAGCCTTGACTCAAGAAGGGGCATGGCCTCCTTCCAGGCGCGTGAGGATTCC
>CAYXFJ010000061.1:4951-14015 GCA_964464265.1 uncultured bacterium | reverse complement strand
AAAACTCGTGACCAGCGGATCAAACTGGTGGTGCTGCGGATTCTATCCTGGATCTCTGTGGTTTTTGTACGAACATAAACGCGATGAGGCATTTTTAAAAGAGGCTGTTAAAAGAACAGCACTCGTCGAAAATGTGAAAGATAACAGAAAAACCCATGATGTCGGCTTTATGCTTTATTCGAGTTTCGGGAACGGGTACCGGATCACCGGGAATGAATCCTATAAAGAAGTCATGCTCACCGGTGCCAATTCCCTGATTTCGCGGTACAATCCTGTTGTAGGAATGATCCGGTCATGGGACCATGGAAAATGGAAGTATCCCGTGATCATAGATAATATGATGAATCTCGAGTTCCTGTTCTGGGCAACCCGTGTTTCCGGAGATTCCACGTATTATAAGATCGCCTTAAACCATGCGGATAATACCATCCGCCACCATTTCCGTGAAGATTACAGCACATACCATGTCGTGGATTTTGATCCTGAAACCGGACAGGTGATTCAGAAGACTACCCATCAGGGATTCAGCGCGGAATCCGCCTGGGCAAGGGGACAGTCCTGGAGCCTGTACGGATTCACCGTCCTGTTCAGGGAAACCGGTGAAAAGCGGTTCCTCGACCAGGCTGTGCATGTTGCCGGTTTTATCCTGAACCATCCCAGACTCCCGGATGATAAAATACCCTACTGGGATTATGACAGTCCGGACATACCGGATACGAAAAGGGATGCATCCGCTGCTGCGATCATGGCATCTGCATTTCTGGAGCTTCAGGGGTATGTCGAACCGGAATTGTCCGGGAGATACAGGAAGGCTGCAGAACGTATTCTGTCCACCCTCGTTTCTCCAGAATATATGGCAAAAGAGGGAGAAAACGGGTGTTTTATCATCAAGCATTGCGTGGGAAGCATGCCGGGAAAAAGCGAGGTGGATGTCCCTCTCACTTATGCGGACTACTATCTCATCGAAGCGTTACTCCGGTATTTGAAAATTGCGCAAAACGGGTGAGAGGTATTGAAAAACAGTCTGGAAAAAAACTGGCAGGAACAGGGCATGAAAGAGATTTGCTGGGGTATGATAGGATGCGGTGATGTGACAGAGGTGAAAAGCGGGCCGGCTTTCAACCGGATTGAGGGATCGCGGCTGGCAGCCGTGATGAGCAGAACAGAAGAGAGAGCGAGAGATTATGCCCGGAGGCACGGTATTTCCAAAGTTTATACAGATGCATCCAGGCTGGTCGGGGATCCGGAAATTAATGCCGTATATATCGCCACGCCTCCTGATTCTCATGCAGAGTACAGCATTATGACCCTTGAAGCAGGTAAGCCGGTTTATGTTGAAAAGCCTATGGCGCGTACCTATGAAGAATGCGAACGCATGGTTAAGGTTTCAATTAAAACCGGGATCCCTCTTTATGTGGCTTACTATCGAAGGAGGCTTCCGAAATTCATGAAGGTCAGGGAGCTTGTGGATGAGGAGATTATTGGCGCCGTAAGGGCTGTGTCGGTCGTCCTTCTCTGGCCGCCCAGACCGGATGACAGAAAAAGAAATCCGCCCTGGAGGGTTATTCCCGAAATTGCGGGAGGCGGTTATTTTGTTGATCTGGCGTCGCATCAGTTTGATTTATTGGACTGGTTACTGGGTCCTCTTACTGAAGCCAGAGGATACAATGCGCATCAGACAGGATGGTATCCTGCAGAGGATGCGGTTTCAGCCTGTTTTCGTTTTGAGAGTGGCGTGATCGGAAGCGGGCTCTGGAGTTTTACGATTTCGAAGTCCCATCAGACAGATCGCATTGAAATAGTCGGGGAACGGGGAACCCTCTCTTTCTCGTGTTTCGATCCGTCGCCTGTCCGATTAACCGGTGAATCCGGAACAGAGGAATTTGTTCTCCCATGGCCGGAGCATGTGCAGGAGCCGCTGATACGGACCGTGGTAGGAGCGCTGAGGGGTGAAGGAGAATGCCCGAGCACGGCAGAGACAGGAGCAAGGACCAGCCGGATTCTGGAATCTATCCTGAAATCGTAAGATCTCACCCTGGTCCATCACCATGGAATCAGAGAAAGGGTGGAAGATGCAGCAGCTTTTCGATCTTAAAGGAAAAACAGCCCTGGTTACAGGTTCCAGCAGGGGTATAGGATTCACTCTGGCACGAGGTCTGGGTCTTGCCGGCGCAAAGGTGGTTGTGAACGCTCTTCATAAAGACCGTCTGGACCAGGCAGTTGCGTCTCTAAAAAAAGACGGTATAGATGCCTGTGGCATCGTTTTCGATGTTACCCAATCCGGACAGATCGAAAAAGCCATGCCGGAGATCGAGCACCATGCAGGAAAAATGGATATACTCGTCAATAATGCGGGAATTCAGATCCGGGGTCCGCTTGAAACATTTGAAGAGAGTGACTGGAAGAAAATAATGGATGTTAATCTGACAGGTGTGTTTTTGGTCTCCAGATCCGTTGTGAAGGGCATGATCGAGCGCAGATCGGGAAAGATCATCAATATCTGTTCAATCCAGAGCGAGCTTGCAAGACCGACCATTGCACCCTACACCGCATCCAAAGGCGGTATTAAAATGCTGACAAAGGCAATGGCCACGGACTGGGGAAAGCACAATATTCAGGTCAACGGCATAGCACCCGGATACTTTAAAACTGAGCTGACCCGGCCTCTGTATGAAGATCCCAAGTTTTCGGGATGGCTGTGTTCCAGAACACCTGCCAACCGATGGGGTGAACCTGAAGAACTTGTCGGTGCAGCGATCTTTCTCGCGTCAAGGGCATCAGATTACGTCAACGGCCATATCCTTTTTGTGGATGGCGGTATGCGTGCCTGTGTCTGATCATGCGTACGGATGGGAAAAGTCTATTCGAATAAGAATCACATAACAAAAACGGGACAGGATTCCGTTGCGGGATCCTGTTCCCGGAGAACAGGAATTAAAAAATGCCGGCTGCCTGGCTCTTGATTCTGGCCATTGTGATATTCATTTTGGGATATATCTTCTATGGCAGATATCTCTCCCGAGTATTTGAGATCGATCCAAAGCGCGTCACTCCCGCCCATACAAAAAAGGACGGAATGGATTATGTGCCGGCAAAAGTCCCTGTTCTTCTGGGACATCACTTTGCTTCCATAGCGGGAGCAGGCCCTATACTCGGTCCCATTTATGCAGCTGTTTTCGGATGGATACCCGTAGCGCTGTGGATCATTATCGGGAGCCTTTTTATAGGAAGTGTCCATGATTTTTCCTCCATTGTTGCCTCCATCCGCCATGGTGGTAAATCTATCGGAGAGGTCATTGACGAGCATATAGGAAAATCAGGCAAAAAGCTCTTCCTCATTTTTATCTGGACTGTTCTGGTGCTCATTATTGCTGTATTCGCTAAATCTGTGGCCAGCGTTTTTATCAAGGAACCCTCAACATCGACGTCATCTGCCCTTTTTATGGGACTGGCTGTGGGTTTCGGATTATCCGTTTACCGTTTTCATGTGCCGCTCTGGATTGCCACTTTCTTTGGAGTCATCCTGCTGTTCGGCTGTGTATTACTGGGATTACGTTTCCCAATTCATCAGTCTTTTACTTTCTGGATCATTATATTGTTCATCTATGTGTTCATAGCTGCAACATCTCCGGTCTGGATCCTTCTTCAGCCGAGAGATTATCTGAATTCGTTTCTTCTGTATACAGTTCTTCTCGCCGGATTGGCAGGTGTTCTGATCGTTAATCCGGAGATCCATTTCGAGCCGGTCACCCGGTTCCGCACAGAACTGGGCCCGCTTTTTCCCCTGCTGTTCGTTACAGTTGCCTGCGGTGCTATTTCCGGTTTTCATTCCCTGGTGTCATCCGGAACCACGTCCAAACAGCTGAACCGGGAAACCGATGCAAAACCTGTTGGTATGGGTAGCATGCTGATCGAAGCATTGCTTGCATTGGTGGCTCTTATCACAGCGGTATCTCTTTTGCAGAATGACTATGCCCGTCTGATCTCCAGTGAAGGCGGAGGTCCGATCGGTATTTTTGCAGACGGTATCGGGAGGTGGTGTGCACGGTTCGGCATACCTGAAAAGTCAGCTGTGACCTTTGCTGCGCTGGCGATTTCCGCTTTCGCTCTGACCACTCTGGATACTGCGACACGTCTGGCACGGTATGCCTTTCAGGAGTTTTTTGAGACGAAGAACAGAAAAACGGTCCTCGCTTCGAACCGGTATATTGGCACGCTGGTCACGATCGTTTTCTCATCACTCATCGCCTTTTCAGGAACAAGTGAAACGCTCTGGCCGCTTTTCGGGTCGGCGAACCAGCTTCTGGCTTCAATCGTTTTACTGGCAATAACAGTGTGGCTGATTGAATGGGGGAAACCGACCGCCTTTGTCAGGTATCCCATGATTTTCATGTTTTGCGTAACACTCACAGCCCTTGCCAGTCTGGTCATTCGGAATTTTTCCGAACGCAATATTCCCTTATCCATTCTGTCGGTGATTCTGTTCATTGTTGCGGCCGTTCTCATATTTGAAGCAGGCAAAAAAATAGCCTATATGCGGGCAGCCATGCGTTCTGGTAAGATAAAAGATTGATGGAATTTGCATCATCCGGAAACCCCGGAATAAAAAAAGAATATCATTCTTAAGGAGAACCTGTCTATGAACCGGCACAACTGTCTTTTTTTGATTACAGCAATGGGGATTCTGATTTTTTCCACCTGTTCGGAAGATCCCTTCAAAGAAGATTACCCTCGTTCTTTTTCTCTCAGGCTTAAAAATACGGCAGGTTTTATCATTCCCGACGCACCGGTAATGCTGACCCTGGCGGATATGGAGAAAAAGGTAAGTGATTTCAATCCGGAAGCATTTATTGCTGTTATCGACGGTCAGGAGACAGCAAGCCAGCTGCAGGATGCAGATCAAAACGGAGAATTCGATCACCTGTTATTCACTACCGAGTTCGCGCCTGTCCAGGAGAAGCAGCTCAGGATATACTATGCTCCTTCAGGAAAGAAAATAAGCACATATCCCAAGCGCACTCAGGCTGAGATATCCCACAAAGTGGGAGGACGGTTTGTCAACCGGAAATATGAGGGAGGCATTTTCCAGAATATCACTTACCTTAGGGTGCCCCCGGAGCATACAGACCACTCCTCATATATCCGCTATGAAGGACCGGGATGGGAATCGGACAAAGTAGGATACAGGTTCTATCTCGACTGGCGCAATGCCACGGATATTTTCGGGAAAAAGACATCCGATATGGTACTTCAGAACGTGGGTCAGGACAATTTCGATTCATACCATGCTCTTTCAGACTGGGGAGCGGATGTTTTCCAGGTCGGAGCCTCTCTGGGTATCGGCTCCATAGCCATGTGGCATGAGGGTAAAGCTGTGCGGGTAGAAAAGACGGACAGCGTGACCTGCCTTATTGCAGACAACG
Organism: uncultured bacterium; assembly: GCA_964464265.1. Lineage (GTDB taxonomy): Bacteria > Zhuqueibacterota > QNDG01 > QNDG01 > DSAB01 > CAYXFJ01. Next base: position 8,592 of record CAYXFJ010000061.1, on the reverse strand, counting down.
GCCCTGTATATTCCAGGGTGCGTACTCAGTATTATGGATGGCAGGTAGGAGAAAGAAAGATTGATCTGACTTCGGATTTTTCGATCTGGTCGGGATCACGCCTTACCCATGCAGAACTCATGATCCATGGCAATACGGAGAATATCTGTACAGGTCTTGCCAAACATGCGAACACCGTATTTTTTGAAAAAGGACCTGAGGGGAGTGTCGGATGGGGATACATAGCCCTCTGGGGAAAACAGAGCCTCGTTGGCGAAAATGATGAACTTGGAATAGCGGTGCTCTATCCGAAAGATTTCATCCGGCTGGATGAAGACGAACTCAATCACGTGGTAATATTGAGACCTGTGAACAACAAGGTGGAGTATTACTTTGCAGCTGCCTGGGTACAGGAGCTGCAGGGGATTACAAGCAGGGAAGCTTTTGAGGCCTATCTGGACCAGACAGTACAGGCTCTGGGATCGGGCATTAAAATTCTGAATAACTGATCGCAACAATGAGGAGTTGATTATGAAAATCGTCTATACAGCTGATCCTGTCCGTTTTCAAAGAATGACCACGAACGAAGTCAGGGAATCTTTTCTTGTGGAAGATCTTTTCCAGAAGGAAAAAATCGTCCTTCTCTATTACGATGTTGACCGGGCTATCGTTGGTTCTGCAGTCCCGGCCGGAAAACCTCTGGAGCTTACCGGTTCCAAAGAACTTGCCACAGACTATTTCGCTCAGCGCAGGGAAATAAGCATTCTCAATATAGGCAATAATGGCACGGTCACGGTCGACGGCACTGTACATGAAATGATGAACAAGGATATCCTCTATATAGGGCGGGGATCAAAGGAGATTTCTTTCAGGAGTAATAAAGCCTCTGATCCTGCCCGGTTCTACCTTTTGAGTTATCCGGCGCATCACTCATTTCCCACGACTCTGGCTACCCGGTCCAATGCGGCTCCGGTGAAAACGGGAGATGCAAAATCATCCAATGCACGCACAATATATAAAATGATTCATACAGGAGGCATACCCAGCTGCCAGCTCGTCATGGGATACACAGAACTCGAGATGGGATCGGTCTGGAATACCATGCCTCCTCACAGGCATGAAAGAAGGATGGAGGTCTATCTTTATTTTAACATGGCCCCTGATACCCGGGTCTTTCATCTCATGGGAACACCGGATGAGACAAGGCATATTGTGGTATCCAACGAGCAGGCTGTGATATCTCCAAGCTGGTCCATTCATTCTGGAGTGGGAACGGGTTCATATACTTTCTGCTGGGGTATGGGTGGCGAGAATCAGACGTTCGAAGATATGGATGGCGTTCAAATGGATAAAATCCGTTAGAATCCGGTTATCTGTACAGCATGAAAGGAAAAGAAAAGTGATCGTAAAGAACAAAGAGATTCAATTCGAGAAAGCCGGAGAAGGACTGAAAAGGAAAATACTGAGCCACGACAGATCTCTTATGATAGTGGAAGTCCATTTTAAAAAGGGAGGAGTCGGCACTCCCCATGCGCATGAAGATCATGAACAGATCGGATACATCATCAGAGGACGGTTCGAAGTGACATCAGGGGATGAGAAAAAAATACTGGGACCGGGAGACAGTTTTTACGCCGGGAAAAAGGCGGTCCACGGGGTGGTTGCACTTGAGGACTCCGTTCTCCTGGATATTTTTACTCCACAGCGTGAGGATTTTTTAAAAAAATAGGTTCTGGAGGATTAGGATATGATTCTTGATCAGTTCAAACTCGATGGCAAAGTTGCCATGGTGACTGGATCTGCCAGAGGGCTCGGACAGGCCATGGCGCTGGGTCTCGCAGAGGCTGGCGCAGATCTGGCACTCGTGGATGTCATTTCCTGTAAAGAAACACGGAAAGAGATAGAAAAGATCGGTGGAAATGCGATGGAAATCGAGGCTGATCTTTCATCAGTCAGCTGTATTGAATCCATTATATCCCCAGTTGTGGAAAGATACGGTAAGATCGATATTCTGGTGAACAATGCGGGGATTATCCGGAGGGCGCCTGTGACCGAATTTACGGAAAAGGACTGGGATGATGTGATCAATATCAATCAGAAGGCCCTGTTCTTTCTTTCACAGGCTGTGGCCAGAATCATGATCGATAAAGGCAAAGGCGGCAGGATCATCAATGTCGCCTCCATGCTTTCCTTCCAGGGTGGGATTCGTGTTCCGAGTTATACAGCCTCGAAGAGTGCGGTCATGGGATTGACGCGGAGTCTCGCGAATGAGCTGGCCTCTTATAAAATCAATGTTAATGCCATTGCTCCAGGTTATATGGCCACGGAGAATACCCGCCTGCTGAGAGAGGACAAGGAAAGGTACAAGGCCATTCTTGAGCGGATACCTCAGGGCCGTTGGGGAAATCCCGAGGATCTCAAAGGCGTCGTGGTTTTTCTGGCTTCCCCTGCCTCGGATTACGTCAATGGATACACTTTTGCAGTGGACGGAGGATGGCTGGCCAGATGATCTTTCCTTTTTAAATACAGAGGGAGCCTGTTCTATTGAATCCGGTCCGGGATATTTTCAATCATCCTACCATTTCTCTGGATGTGGTGCGTCCCACGCGTGTCGAGATCGATATCGAACGTCTGAAAGCGAATTTTAATGCAATCCGGCAGCATGTCCGGCCTGCATGTATCATGCCGGTTCTTAAAGCCAATGCTTATGGCCACGGACTTGTCCGCATTGCTCTTTTGATGCAGGAAATGGGAGCGGAATACATTGGAGTGGCTGTCCTGGAAGAGGGGATACTGCTGAGAGAATCGGGAATCACCATTCCTATTCTGGTTATGGGAGGCATACTGGGTAATCAGGTCCCTCATTTCATCAAGCACGACCTGACACTGGCAGCTTCATCTGTTGAAAAACTCGAGCAGATTGATGCTGCTGCGAACGAAATGCGGAAAACTGCCCGTGTGCATTTGAAAATTGATACAGGAATGGAGCGCATAGGCGTTCACTACTATAATTCTCTGCCCTTTCTTGAAAAAACGCTGAAAATGAGACATGTTCATGTCGAAGGTATTTTTTCCCATTTCGCCACTTCCGAGAACAGAGATACAGCCTATGCCCGTCTTCAAATCGAACGGTTCCTGAATGTACTTTCCTTTTATGAGAAACATGGAGTCGAACCTCCCAGGTTCCGTCATATGGCCAACTCCGGCGCTATTCTTCAGCTTCCCGAGGCAACGTTCGATATGGTGAGGCCTGGTCTTTTGCTTTATGGGATTTATCCCTCCAGCGAAATACAGAGGACCTTTACTGTCCTTCCCGCACTGTCATGGAAATCACATGTGGTTTACTTCAAGGTCATCAGAGCTCATCATCCTGTGGGATATGGCTCGACCTGGAAGAGTGATCATCCGGTGAGGGCTGTGACCATACCGGTAGGATACGGTGACGGTTATTTCAGAAGCATGTCCCATAAAGCCCATGTACTTATCAGAGGCAGAAAATATCCTGTGATCGGGACGATTTCGATGGACCAGATCGTGGTGAATATCGAATCGGACAGCGCCTATAACGAAGATCCCGTTGTGCTTCTCGGTGAAATGAACGGGGAGAGCATTACCTGTGAAGATATTGCAGAATGGGCAGGTACTATACCCTATGAAATCCT